>NZ_JBXUOW010000015.1:0-94014 GCF_057196645.1 Micromonospora sp. ATLC16 | reverse complement strand
GCGGGGGGCGGTCGCCCGGCCCTGGACACTGGCGGCGGTCGCGGTGCTGGTCGCCATGGCGGCCGGGATCGGCGCCGCGCTCACGGTGGTCGGCACCGGCGCGAACCAACCCGGTCCGGGGACGCAGAGCCCGCAGTCGTACGACGTGGGCGCGCCGGGGCACGGCCGCCCGTTCCCGCGCGACGGGCGACGCCCGCCCGGACCGCCGCCGGGCGGCCTCGTCCCTCCGCCGCTGCCCTGCGTACGGCCATGGGTGGACGGCGCCCCGCTACGCTCCGCCCCACCGCGGCCCGGCGACGCATTCCGGCCCCCCGCCGGGTGGGTGTGGCATGCCGACGCCGACGGCTTCCGGGTGGCGTTGCCGGGCGACTGGCGACACTCGCGCGAGAACGACGTGGCCTGCTTCCAGGATCCGGCCACCGGCCGCGCACTGACCGTGGCGGACAGCACGGACGCCACCACCGAGCCGACGGACCGACTGCGGGCGGTGCGGGATCGGGAGCTGGCCGGCGGCACCCTGCCGGGCTACCAGGAGTTCCGGCTCGGTCGGGTCGACGACGCGATCGAGTGGGAGTTCAGTTGGCTGACACCGCACGGTGACCGGCTGCGCGCCGCGCAGATCGTGCCGGACGGTCCGGTGCGGGGCCGCTCCTGGACGTTGGGCTGGATCACGCGCGAACAGGACTGGACGGGTGCGGCGAGCCAACTTGCCACCGTCCGGCTCGGCTTCCGACCCTAGGCCCGGCTCTCCGGACGGTCTCGTTGGCCGCCGTCGTCGTCGCAGCCGGCGACGACACGTCCCATGGCCGACAGATCGAGCCGGGCGACCATCACGCGCTGCCATACTCCCTGGTGGTCGGCCAGGTCCGCCGACCGACTCCGAACCCTGTCCGCAGTGGACGTGGCGGTGGTCCCCCTGCGGCGTCGCCGCGAACTACAGTGGCGTAGTTTTGGCGCTCAAGATCCCTGGGGAGGGCGAGCCGAGATGATGGGACCGTCGCACGCGCTGTCTGGCGCGGCGGTATGGCTGAGCGGGTCCTGGGCGCTACAGCAATTCTACGACTACGAGCAGTCGCCCTTGGCGTTGGCCGTCGGCACCGCCGTCTGCGCCGGTGGGGCACTGCTGCCCGATCTCGACCTGTCCGGCAAGGTCACCCGCAACCAGGGTGGCGCGACCGTGGCCCGTACGTTCGGCGTCTTCTCGCTGTTCGTCGCCGAGGTGGTGGAGAAGATTTCGCTGGGCGTCTACTACGCCACCAAGCTCAGCCGCGATCCCAAGCGCAGCAATGGTCACCGGACGCTGACCCACACCATCCCGTTCACGGTGCTGGTGGGTTGGGGCACCACCACGGTGTGCGCGAGGTACGGCAAGTGGGCGGTCATCGGCATCCTGTTCTTCATGATCGGCCTCGCCCTGCGCGGCCTGTTCGACAAGTGGGCCGAGCGCGCGGGCTGGGTCATCGTCACTCTGGTCTCGGCTGGCGCGGCCGTCTTCACCGCCGCGAACCTTCCCGGCGACCGGGGTTACCCGATGATCGGGCTGGCCGTCGGCGTGGGCAGTTTCGTGCACATCATCGGCGACATGATCACCAGGGCCGGCGTACCGATCCTCTGGCCGATTCCGATCAGACGCCGGATGTGGACACCGATCAGCCTGCCCGACAAGATCGCGCTGCGGGCCGGCGGCAAGACCGAGATCGTCGTGGTCCGCACCGCGCTGACCATCGTGTCGGTGCTTGCCACGGTCGGGCTGGCCGCCCCCTCGGTGCTCCAGAAGTTCAACCTCGACCTGTGAGTGTCGAGGCCGTCGATCCGGCGATCGTGGCCGCCGACGAGGCGGTGCCACGGCTCCAGCAGCGCACCTCAAAGAACTCCGCCCACTGGTACCCCCCCTCCCGGACCTCACTCGTTGATCATGAGGTTAGCGGCAGTTTGAAGATCATCTAGTGCCGCTAACCTCATGATCAACGGGGCAGGGTGTGGGCGGGGGCAGGGTGTGGGGGGGGTGGGGGGTGGGTTAGACGCCGATGCGTTGTTCGGGGACGGTGAGGCCGTACAGGGCCATCAGCTCGGGGGTGTCGACCCGGCTGCCGTCGGCCACCGTGTCGCAGGCGATGTCGACGATCTGGTCCTTGTGCGCCAAGAGGTACGGCCGGGCGCCGACGGCGCCGCTGGCCAGGGTGGCGATGCCCGGCCAGTGTCGGCGGCCGAACAGCATCGGGTAACCGCGCAGCCCGTTGTAGGTGGCACAGACCAGCACATCGGGGAAGGGCAGCGCGGCCACCCGGCGCACCGCCGCGGCGGTGAGCCCGGGCATGTCCACCGGCACCACCACCGCCGCCTCGACCCGGTCGTCGTCGATGCCGGCAAGACCGGCCCGGATGGACGAGCCCACGCCGGTACCCCAGGCGCGGTTGACCACCACCGTGGCGCGGCTCAGATCGGCGGTCGCGCGGACCTGGTCGGCCGCGGCACCCAGGACGACCACGATCTGCCCGCAGCCCGCCTCCGTCAGCGTGTCGATCATCTGGTCCACCAGGGGCTTGCCACCCTGGTGCAGCAGGGCCTCCGGCCCGCCGATCCGACGGCCACCCCCCGCAGCGATGATCATTCCTGCGATCCGGTTCAGAGCTGCGCTCCCTCCAGCGTGGGAGTGGTCGGGGCCACGTGACCCCGACCCTCCCGTCCTACGCACACCGTTTGCAACGACAGCGGTCGGAGGAGAGTCGCGGGGCATTTGGTGTAAATTGGGTATCTATCAGGCTCCCACCGTCAGTCCGGCTGATCCGCTGTGCTCGGCCCGAGGCTTGTCCGCCACTGCCCGGTGAGGCGCCGGGGCGCGATCTGATCGGCTACGGTTCGCGACGGGTGGCCAGGCGCAGCCGGCGTTTGACGCCACCGGCCGCGCGGGTCCTGAGCCGGGAGAGGACGTTGACGCCGTCGCCTTGGCCGTCCGGCCGCCGACTGAGGGTGTCGGCGTGACCCAGCATCCCGACGATCGTCTCGACAGCGACCTGGAGCAGTTGTTCCGCGTCCAGCTCGTCGGGGCTGGTGCTCTGCCGCATCACGGTCGGCCGCAGGTCGTCGAGGTCACCGACGATCCGACACGGGTAGTCCTGAAGCTCCTTGATCTGCTGCTCCGCCTGCTCCCGTACCCAGTCTGCCCGGTCCAGGCCGACGCCGAAGGGTATCCCCTCGCGCCGCTTGAGCACGGCGTCGACCAGGTGTCGGTGGACCACCTTCTGGTACGGCGTCCGCAGCGGATACCTGTCGCCCAACGTCAGGTTGACCCGGCGGAGCAGTTCGATCTCGGCGGCGCCGAGCGACGGGTTCGAGGTGGGTTTCGCAAGTTCACACAGCCCGTCGGGAATGCCCAGGATGCCGGCGAAACGGTGCCACAGCAGGTCCCTCGGCGCGCCGGGCGGCGGAACCGTCACCAGATACCGGTGCGCTTCGGGGACCAGGTCGCCCCAGCGGCGCAGCATGCGCGGCGCCGTGTGGTTGTTCCAGAAGGCCTCGGCCCTGCCCTCCTCGACGGCGCGCATGAACGCCCCGAACCGCCAGCCGCTGCGCGCGCGGACGCTCTGCTGCCAGAACGAGGGGAACGTCCGCCACAGGTCACGACCGGCCGCGATGACGTGGACCTCGGCGGCCTCCAGGCTCTCCACCGCCCGGGCGGCCTGCGCGCTGGTCGCCGCACCCAGCCCCTCGTTGCTGATGATCACGTCACCGGGCCAACTGCGCGCCTTCTCGGCCAGCCGGTCCCAGGTCCAGTAGGCGTCGCTGTCCCGCCAGGGCGCCGCGCGCAGATCGGCCATCGCCTGGTCGTGCGCCACCGCACTGCCCGGCAACAGAATGCCGGCATGCTGTAGGGCGGCACGATTTTTCCAGAGCACGTTCTGCACATAGGTGCTTCCCGTTTTCGGCGCACCGATATGCAGATAGACGCGTCTGGCCATGCCGCCTCCCGGGCACCGACACCATGTCGATCGAAGTGGTCACCTTTGCCGAGCCAGGGTGACACACGGCGGGCGTACGCCAAAACATCGGGCGACGCCTTTTCCGGCAGAAGAATCACCTGTTGTCGAGAGATGTATGGCTCACGAAATTCTCGTGAACAGTCTCGGGCCGACCGACCTGATCATCAATGCCCGACGATGATCAGGCCGCGTCGGCATAGCACTCCACAATGGACAGATCCAACGGGAAGCGGACCGGAGTGTCCCCGAACAGCAGCGCGGTGGCCCGTCGACCGGCCCGGTCGACCGCCTCGGCGACCTGCCCGGCCTGCGTCGCCGGGCAGTGCACGATCACCTCGTCGTGCTGAAAGAAGACCAACTCGGCCCGGGTGCCGGCCAACTCGCCGCGAAGCACCGCGAGCAGGGTTGACGCCCACTCCGCCGCGGTGGCCTGGATGACGAAGTTGCGGGTGAACCGGCCCCGGGACCGGGCCGCCCGGGCCCGGGGTGACTGGGCGTCGCTGCCCGCCTCCGGATCCGTCACACCCTCCTCGTCCCCGCCGAACCCCGCCGTGCCGGGTGGGCAGGTCCGCCCCAACCAGGAGCGCACCAGGCCACCCGCCTCACCGGTCCGCGCCGCCGCCTCGACGTAGCCGAACGCGGTCGGGTAGCTGCGCCGCAGCACCGCCAGCGCCGGCACCGCCGACCCGCCGGTCTGCCCGTACATGGCCCCGAGCAGCGCCAGTTTGGCGCGACCCCGGTCACCGCCGAACGCGTCCCGAGCCAGTGCGGCGTAGAGGTCACCGGTCGCCCCGGCGGCAGCGAGCCGAACGTCACCGGAGACGGCCGCGAGCACCCGTGGCTCCAACTGCCCGGCGTCGGCCACCACGAATCGCCAGCCCGGATCGGCCACCACCGCCCGGCGGATCACCTTCGGAATCTGCAACGCGCCACCACCGCGGGTGGCCCACCGCCCCGACACCACCCCGCCGGGAACGTACTCCGGCCGGAACCGACCGTCGCGCACCCAGGCGTCCCGCCATGCTCGGCCGTGCGCCGTCCAGATCCGGTACAACTCCTTGTACTCCAGGATCAGCGGCACCGCCGGGTGATCAACCCCGCGTAGCACCCAGGCCCGGGTGTTCGGCAGCTCCACGCCGACCCGCGCGAACGCCTTCAGCAGCTCGGCCGGGCTGTCCGCGTACACCTGCCGAACCCCGAACGCCTCGGCGATCCGCACGGCCAGTTCCGCCAACCGGCGCGGCGGCCCGCCCATCGGAGAGGGCTCACCCAGCAGTTCGGCGAGGACCGAGTCGTGCACGTCGGCCCGCCAGGGCAACCCGGCCGCTCCCATCTCGGCCGCGATCAACCCACCTGCCGACTCGGCCGCCACGAGCAGCCGGAACCGCCCCGGGTCGCCGGTCGCCGCGACCCGGCCGACTTGGTCGGCGTACACCCGGGTCAGCGCGGTGATGCCGGGGCCCGACGCCCCCGGCACGGCGTCGAAGAGCGCGCCCTGACCGGTGCCGGGCGGGGTGGCGGCGCGCGGCGGCGGATCGGCCGGCACCGGCGCACCGGTCAACCGTGCCCAGGCCGCCGCCAGCCCACGGGGCTCACCCCAGCGACCGGCGTGCCCGAGCAGCAGCGCCTCGGTCAACTCCAGGTCGTGGCAGCGCTGGACCGCGACCCCGGCGCGCAACAACGGCGGGTAGAGCGCGGCTCCGGACGCCCACACCCAGCGCGGTTGGTCGGTACGCTCCCGGGCGGCCACCGCTGCGGGTAGATCGACGACCGACTCGGGCACACCCAGTGGCGCACCGGCCGGGTCGAGGGGTTGCAGCACTCCCCCACCCCGCTCGTCCGAGACCACCGCCACCAGCACGAACGTGATTCTGCCCGGCCCCTGCGACAGACCGGGACGGGCCTCGGTCGCTGGTGGCCCCGACGAAGATCCATCCGCAGCAGTTGACGATCTCCCGACGTGTGTCAGGACCGGTCGGCCCCCCGACGGATCTCCCCGGGGTTGACGAACCGCTTGTTGAACCGGGCGAGCCAGCGCGGTAACGGCATGCCGACCTCCTCATTCTCGTGCGCGTCAACGAGCACCACCGAACCACCGGGCCAGCGCCACCTCAAGGGGCTGCTGGTCCGCGCCGACCCAGGCGACGTGCCCGTCGGGCCGGAGCAGGACCGCCGGCACGTCCAGTTCCTCGCTGGTGTCGACGACATGACCTACCCGGTCGCGCCAGCCGTCCACCGCGAGCCGTCCGGTCTGGTCGAGCAGCAGCCCGTTGCCGGAGCGCATCAGCTCGAACAGCCGCCCACGTTTGACCTGGACATCGCGCAGCCGCCGGCCGAGCAGCCCATGCCCCTCGCCGAAGTCGTACCGGACGCTGACCGCCGTGATCTTCTCGATCAGGAACCGGTTGACGTCGTCGAAGTCCATCAGCTGCGCCAGCAACCGTCGGACGGCCTGCGGACCGGGCTCGTTGGTGGTCAACTCCATCTGGGCACGCGTGTTGTCCAGCACGTCCGCTGCCACCGGATGCCGCTCGGACTCGTAGGTGTCCAGCAGGTCGTCCGGTGCCCAGCCGTCGATCGCCGCCGCCAACTTCCAACCCAGGTTGAACGCGTCCTGGATCCCGAGGTTGAGCCCCTGACCGCCCATCGGTGGGTGCACGTGCGCGGCGTCCCCGGCCAGGAACACCCGTCCGACCCGGTAACGCTCCGCCTGGCGGGTGGCATCACCGAAGCGCGACAGCCAGCGGGGCGAATGCAGCCCGAAGTCCGTGCCCGCGTATGCGCGCAACTGTTGCTGGAACTCCGTGAGCGTCGGCGGCTTCGACCGGTCTTCGGCCACGTGCTCGGCCGGCACGACCACCCGGAATGTCCCCGGCGTGCCCGACGGCCCGACCCCGAACCGCTTCTCGGTCTTGCGTACCTCGGTCACCACCTCGGCGATGTCCTCCGGTGACGCCGTCACCTCGACTTCACCGAGCAGCGTGTCGACTCGCGAGGGCTCGCCAGGAAAGCCGACGCCGAGCAGCTTCCGAACCGTGCTGCGTCCGCCGTCGCAGCCGATCACGAACCGCGCGCGTACCGGCGACACGTCGTCGTTCCCAAGGTGGACGCTCACGCCGTCGTCGTCCTGCTCCAGTGCGACCGCCGCGCAGCCCCGCCGGATCTCGGTGCCGACCTCGGCGGCGTGCTCGGCGAGCAGCCGGTCGGTGAGCGTCTGCGGAATACCGAGCACGTATCCGTGGGCGGTGTCCAGTCCAGTGGGGGCAGGCTTGTCGATGCCCGCGAAGAATCCCCGGATCGGAAACTGCCTACCGTTTTCGAGGAAACGCTCCAGCAGCCCTCGCTGATCCAGCACCTCGATGCTACGTGCGTGCAGCCCGAGCGACCGCACGAACGGTGGCGGCTCGGCCGCTTTCTCCAACACCAGCACGCTGGCGCCCCGCAGCCGCAATTCGCCCGCCAGCATCATGCCGGTGGGTCCGCCGCCGACAATAATCACATCGAACATCAGTCCCCCAAGTGCACCCATTTTTGCCGCTCGGCCGACGATTGTGCGCCACGACCGGGGTCTTGCCGCAATCCCTGGGGTGCGGTATATGTTGACAGTGGCAGGGAGTTCCTGGGTCGAATTGTGGATCTGCAGTGACACGATCCCGTGCCGGCCGTACCAGATCCGCTCGGTCTGGCGAGCGGCCGGAGTCAGTGGTCGACCGCCGCGCCCATGCCCGGCAACGAGCGGCTTCTGGCCGACCGGCCATCGACCCTGGTAGTCGGTGTCCGATTCGTTCTGGACTGCTCCGGCATCATGCCCGTACCGTCGAATTCATGGCACCCACCTTCAACGCGATCGGCCTCGCAGTGGCCGACATGGCCGCGTCCCTGTCCTTCTATCGGCGACTCGGCCTGGAGTTCCCGGCCGGCGCCGAGCAGGAGCCGCACGTCGAGACGACGGTCGCGGGGGGTATCCGTCTCATGTGGGACACGCATGCCTCGTTGCAGTCCTTCGATCCGGGCTACCAGCCAGCACCGCCCTCCGGTGGCTGGGCCTTCCTCTGCTCCGATGCGGCAGAGGTGGACCGATGCCACCACGACCTGGTCGCTGCCGGATACTCGTCGGTCAACACGCCCTGGGACGCGCCGTGGGGACAGCGTTACGCACAGGTACGCGATCCGGACGGCAACGTCGTGGACCTCTTCGCCCGGACCCCGTCACCGCAGTAGAGCGCTCAGGGGCACGCCGGCCATCGCCCGTACCTCGCGTGCGAGCCGGAACCTCAGTCGTCACGCCGCTCGTGCGCCAGCTTGTCCGGAGCCCGGACGATGTCGATGCGTACGATGCGCTCGCCGAGCGTGGTGAACGAGACGACGCTGTCGAGCACACCGTCGACGTAGAGGCCGACCCCGAGGTCTCCGTTGAGGTGGAGCAGTCGCACCTTCTGGTTGGTGGCGACGCCGCCGACGACGCCGAGGACGTACCGGGTGACCTTGTCGCGGCCGACCACCGGGTGCCGCGCCGCGGTCACCCGGCCGCCACCGTCGGTGGTCACGACGACGGACTCGTCCAGCAGCGCGATCAGGCCAACCACGTCGCCACTGGAGGCCGCCTTCAGGAACGCGGTGACGGTCCGCTCGTGTTGGGAGGCGTCCACCTTCACCCGCGGCCGGCCTGCCTGCATGTGCCCGCGGGCTCGCGAGGCTAGGCGCCGGACCGCGTCGGGTGAGCGGCCGACCACCCCGGCCACCTTGTGGAACGGCATCCCGAACAGGTCGTGCAGCACGAACGCCGTCCGCTCCGCCGGGGTCAGCGATTCGAGCATGATCATCAGTCCGAAGCTGACCGCGTCGTCGAGGGTGACCCGGTCCGCCGGGTCGACGCCGCCGGGCAGCTTCTCGATGATCGGCTCGGGCAGCCATGGCCCGACATACACCTCGCGACGCACCCGGGCCGAGCGCAGCACGTCCAGGGCGGCCCGGGCGACCACCACGGTGGCCCAGGCCTCAACGTCGGTGACCGGCTCCCGGCGGTCCGCCGCGACGAGCCGCAACCACGCCTCGGAGACCACGTCCTCGGCTTCGCCGGGACGGCCCAGCACCGAGTACGCCACCCGGATCAATCGTGGGCGCGCCCGCTCGTACCGCTGGGCCAACTGGTCCTCACGGCGTGCGGCGTCGTCGTTCCTGGTGGGTTCACTGCTCATGGACACATGACGGAACGGCGCCGCGGCATGTGACATGCGACGCCGTAGCGGGTGCGGCCGGCGGTGTCGGCCATACCGGCGGCTCCGACCGCTTGACGTACGCGGTATGTCACATTTGGCCGCGGTCGTTCGTCCTTGGTCCGGACCCCGAAAGATCGCGAGGAAGGCTCGTCATGAGGATTGCTGTGGCCGGTGGCACCGGAACCGTGGGCCGGTTCGTCGTCGAAGCGCTGCGTAACGACGGACACGAGCCGATCACACTCAGCCGCTCGACGGGTGTCGACCTGAGCACCGGTGCGGGGCTGGCGGGGGCTCTCGCCGGTGTTTCGGCGGTGGTCGACGTGGCGGCCACGCCGGCGTCTTCCGCGGCCGAGTCGGTCAAGTTCTTCGGCACCGTCACCCGGAACCTGCTGGAGGCCGAGAAGGCGGCCGGCGTGCCACACCACGTCGCCCTGTCGATCGTCGGGGCGACCAGGGTCAAGGTCGGTTACTACGTCGGCAAGAAGGTCCAGGAGGACCTCGTCACCGCCTCGCCGCACGGCTGGTCGCTGCTGCGGGCCACCCAGTTCCACGAGTTCGTCGCGCGGATGTTTCAGATCGGCAAGGTCGGCCCGTTGTCCTTCGCTCCGTGGATGGTCCTGCAACCGGTCTCCGCGGCCGAGGTGGGTGCGGCCCTCGCCGCGATCGCGGTCGGTGAGCCCCGCGGCATCGACACCGCGATGGCCGGGCCGGAGCAGGAGCGGATGGTGACCATGGTCCGCCGCTACGTCCGGGCCACCGGACAGCGGCGGCCGGTTTTCCAGGTTCCCGTGCCCGGGGGATGGGGCCGGGCGATGCGCAACGGGAGCCTGCTCCCAGAGCCGGGCACCCGGATCGGCCGGCAGACTTTCGACGACTGGATCGCCACGCTGCCCGCCGCTTGAGACTCAGGAGCCCGCCCGCGCCACCGGGCTGAGGGTGAGCAGGGCGGCGATCGGCACTTCGGTGGGCGCGGCCCCAGCGCCGCGAGTCCTGCATCACCACCTGAAAGCTGATCGGCAGACGGCCTGACCCGACAGGATTTCTTTTTATACAATGCTCTTGTATAGAAAAATAGTCCCGCTGCTCCGCTCGGCTGAAGTCGGCCACTGCCTCCGGTCCCCACGACGGAATCACCGACGGCGACGCGACCGTTCCGGTCGCTGTCGCCCGCCGAGCGGCAGGCGGCGACTGCGGGTCCGCCACCGTAGTCGCCACCGTCACCCTCACACACCCTGGGAGACCCGATGGATTACGTACGCCTTCCCGAGCTGGTCGACGAACTGCTCACCCGGGCCCGAGCCGCCTCAAGCGGCCGGGCCCAACGTGCACTGACCGGCGCGAACAGCAAGAACCTTCGGCAGATCGTGTTCGCGCTCGCCGCCGATCGCGAGCTGTCCGAGCACGAGAACCCCGGCGACGCGACCCTGCAGCTCCTGCGGGGCCGGGCCACGCTCACCACGACGTCCGAGACACAGGAACTCTCCGCCGGAATGCACGTGGTGCTGCCGCACGAACGGCACGGCCTGGTGGCGCTCGAGGAGTCGGTCGCCCTGCTGACGATCTCCAGCAGATAACCATCCCTCCCCCGGGCCGGCGGGGTTGAGGACCGGCCGCGGATGGAAGGCCCTCCCATCCGCGGCCGGCTGTGGGTGCTACGACGTCCACGAGCCCGTGCCGGCGCGCCGCCTCGATCGGTTCGGCTACGGCCCGACGGGATAGTGACTGGACACGGCGACTCTGTTCCACGCGTTCATCACGATGACCAGCCAGGTCAGGGCGGAGACCTGGGCGTCGCTGAGAACACCGTCGGGGACCGGGCCGCGGTCCGGCGCGTTCGAGTGGTCGCCGATCAGGGTGACCTGCTCGGCGAGCAGCAGCGCAGCACGCTCCGCGTCGGTGAAGTACTGCGACTCCCACCAGGCCGGGAGCACCGCGAGCCGGTCCGCGGTCTCACCGTGGTCGATCGCCCCGCGGGTGTGGATCCGGAGGCAGAACGCGCACCCGTTGAGCTGCGACACTCGAATCTTGACCAGTTCGACGAGCTGGTGGCCCACGCCGGCCGCCGCGGTCGCCTCGGCGACCTTCTGGTCGAGATGCGCCAAGGCTTTATAGCTGTCTGAGTGCACTTTGCCGATGTTCACGTGCGTCACGGTTCTCCCTCTCCGGCGGGCGGCCACGCCCACCCCTGTTTCTAGGACGAGACGGGGCCGCGATGTGTGACTCCGTGCCGGCGGCACGCTGCCCCGCCTCGCCCCGCTGACACCGCGCTGACCAGGAGAGTTCAGCGGGTCCAGTTTATACAACGACATGTTGTGGAAAAGTGATGGTCACCATAGAACGTGACTTTCTCGGTCCTGTTTGGTCTACGTTCTCCCCGTGCGTCGCAACCGACCCACCGACGGCCTCGACCTGATCGCCCCGAGCGCCCTGGCGTCGCCCCTGCCCTGCTCGCCCGTATGTAGGAGGAATCCGCATGCTGTCCGCATCCAGCAAACCGATCATCGAGGCTGTTCTGCCGATCCTCGGTGAACGACTCGAGGAGATCTCCGAGGTCTTCTACGAGACCATGCTGGGCGAGAACCCCGAGTTGATGAACCTGTTCAGTCGCAGCGCCCAGGCCACCGGGGAGCAGCGGCAGGCGCTGGCCGGCGCAGTCGCCGCGTTCGCCGCGCACATGGTCGGCGCCGGCCCGGAGCCGGAGGTCTTCGACCACATCGTCGAGCGAATCGCGCAGCGCCACTGCGCCCTCGGCATCCGCCCGGAGCAGTACGCGATGGTCGGCCGGTACCTGCTCGGCGCGGTCGCCACCGTGCTCGGCGACGCCGTCACCCCGCCGATCGCCGCCGCCGTGGACGAGGTCTACTGGCTGTTCGCGGTCCGGCTGATCGGCCGCGAGGCCCGCCTCTACGCCGAGGCCGGTGTGGACGGTGGTGACCCGTGGCGCCGCTACCTGGTCGCCAACAAGATCGTCGAGGCGCGGGACACGGTCTCGCTACTGCTCACACCGGCCGACGGCGCGCCGGTCCCGGTGTTCCACCCGGGCCAGTACGTGACGATCGCCGCCGACCTGCCCGACGGCACCCGCCAGCTGCGTCAGTATTCGCTGTCGCAAGCGCCGACCGGTGGCAGCCTGCGGATCACCGTGCGCCGAGTGCCCGGCGGCCAGGTCTCCGGCTTCGTCCACGAGGTACTCCAACCCGGCGATCACCTCACGATTTCCCAGGCATACGGCGATCTCACGCTGCATCCCGGCGACAACCCGCTGCTGCTGATCAGCGCCGGGGTCGGCATCACCCCTATGGCCGCGATCCTCGACCAGGTCGCGCGCACCCAGCCGGCCCGATCGGTGACCGCGGTGCACGCCGATCGCAGCCCGGACCGGCACCCGCTGCGCGCCGACATCGAAGCCGGCGGCGCCCGGCTGCTCAGCTTCCAGCACATGCTCTGGTACGAGCAGCCCGGCGACCACCCCCACGCGGCCTCCGGCCGGATCGATCCGGAAGCCATCCCGCTGCACCCCGACGCCGAGGTGTACCTCTGCGGCCCGGTGCCCTTCATGCAGGCCGTGCGGGCCGCGCTGCACCGCCGCGGCGTGCCCGAGCACCGCATCCGCTACGAGGTCTTCGGCTCCGAGCAGTGGCATAGCGTCCCCGTGCCCGCCTGACAGTCCCCTCACCCTCGGCACATCCTCGCCCCAGCGGTGGCGTCATCAATGCGGTGGCAGCCTCAGTCCCGCCAAAAGTCATTGGCGGCGGCGACCGCCTGAAAGTGCGTGGCAACCACCTGTGAGCTGGCGATCAGCGCGTCCGGGTCCTCGGCGTAGACGGCCCGCAACCGGTTCCGGATCTCGTCGGACGGCTGGGTCGTCTTGACCGCGATCCGGGACAGTCGACGGAGAGGTGCCCGGTGCTGTGAATCCCACTGGCGCGATCAGGTACGACGAGCCGGGTAACCAAGGAATGAAGTCCTGATTGACAGATCCGAGCTTTCGTCAATGAACGGAGCCGTGCGGAACTTTCCCCGGACTGGGCGCGACCACACCTGCGACGAACATTTCGGCGGGAACTGGCCGACCGACGCGAGGAGACGAAATGCGCAACCGCCTGAGGCGTGGCCTGATCGGTATCGGGCTCGTGGCTGCCATCACAGCGGCCGGCTGTGGCTCGGGCAGCACCGGGGCGCCAGCGGCCGGCTCCGTGCAGGTGCCGGACTGTGCCGGTGAGCCGATGGAGTTCGCCGCGACCCCGCAGCGGGTGGTCGCCATCGACGGGTACGCGGTGCAGACCATGGTCCGGCTCGGGCTGGCCGACCGGGTGGTCGGGACCGGTTTCCCGAAGCCGTTCACCATCGACACTCCGGCCTACCAGGAACAGTTGGCCAAGGTCCCGGTCGCCGGTGACCGCGGGCTGGGCATGGAGCAGGTCGCCGCACTCGACCCGGACATGGTGCTGACCTCGTACACCGACTTTGACGAGGACGTGAACCTCGCCACCCTGGGCGTACCCGGCATCGCGGGCTGCATGCCCCGCGGCGAGGACGCCGGGGCGGTGACCGGGCTGACGCTCACCTACGACTTCATCGACAAGCTCGGCAAGGTCTTCCGGGTCCAGGACCGGGCCGAGGCGCTGATCACGGAGCTGAAGCAGCGCGAGGAGGCCGTGGCCGCCCGGATCGGCGCCGGCCCGAAGCCGAGGGTGCTGATCCTGGTCGACAACCCGGTCCCGGGCCAGCCGATCAAAGCCTCCGGGCGTACGACCATCTCCAGCGGCATCGTCGCGGCCGCCGGCGGCGAGAACATCATGGCCGACCTCACCGGGATGCACGCCGACGTGTCCCCCGAGGAGCTGATCCGCCGCGACCCGGAGGTGATCTGGGTGATCACCGACTACCGGTCCGCCAAGGTCAAGGGCGCCGAGCTGGTCGCCAAGGTCAAGGCCAACCCGATCATCGGCGAGACCACCGCCGGCAGACAGCAGCGCATCGTATCCAGCTCGCAGTACCTCGTCTCGTTCCCCAGTCCGCTCAACCTCGACGGTCTGGAGCAGCTCGCGGCCGGCCTGGACGCGGCCCGGCGATGACGCTCACCGTGCCTGCCCCGGAACGGGCCGACGAACCGGCGGCCCGGCAGGCCCGCACCCCGCACGCCCGGCCGCCCTACACCGTCGTCGTCGTCCTGCTCGGCCTGGCCGTGGTCGCGTCGCTGACCATCGCCACCGGCATCGGCCCGGTCCGTCTGCCACCCGGCCACGTCGCCTCGATCATCTGGCAACACCTCACCGGCGGCCCGGCCGGCACCACACCCGACGACCTCATCGTCTGGCGGATCCGATTCCCCCGGGTGCTGCTCGGCGCAGTCGTCGGCGCCGGGCTGGCCGTCGCAGGCGCCGTCGTGCAGAGCGTCGTGCGCAACCCGGTGGCCGACCCCTACCTGCTGGGGCTCTCCTCCGGCGCCTCGGTCGGCGCGGTCGTGGTGATCACGACCGGAGCGGCCTTCCTGGGCGCGTTCACCCTGCCGCTGGCGGCGTTCGCGGGCGCGGCAGGCGCCATGGGCGTCGTGCTGCTGCTGGCCCGCAGCCGCGGTCGCCTGCTGCCGCTGCGGCTCGTGCTCGTCGGTGTCACCTGCGGGCACCTGTTCGCCGGACTGACCTCGTTCATGCTCGCCCGCGCCGACAGCTCAGCCGCCCAGCAGCAGATCATCTTCTGGATGCTGGGCGGGCTGTCCGGGGCCCAGTGGGCGTCCCTGCCGATTCCCACCGCGGTGCTGGCCGCTGGGCTGATCATGCTGTTGATCGCCGGGCGGTCGCTGAACGTGCTGGTCCTCGGCGACGAGGCGTGCGCGGCCCTGGGCGTCGAGGCCGCCCGGCTGCGCTGGTACCTGCTGATCCTCACCACCGCCCTGACCGGAACGGTGGTCGCGGTCTCCGGCGGCATCGGCTTCGTCGGGCTGATAACCGCGCACGTCGCCCGCATGATCGTCGGGGCCGACCACCGGCGGATGCTCGTGGTCACCGCGATGCTCGGCGCCCTGTTCCTGGTCTGGTCCGACGTCGCCGCCCGGATCCTGGCTCCGCCGTCCGAGCTGCCGATCGGAATCCTCACCGCCTTCCTCGGGGTACCGTTCTTCCTACTGGTCATGCACCGGCGGGGCCTGTCCGCGGAGGCCGCGCCGTGAGGGTCACGGTCGAGGACTTGTCGGTGCGGCTCGGCGACCGCGACGTTGTGCACGACGTGTCGTTCGAGGTCGCCGAGGGCGGCTTTCTCGCGCTGGTCGGCCCCAACGGCAGCGGAAAATCAACCCTTCTGCGTACGGTCTACCGATCCCTGAAACCCCGTCGGGGGCGTGTCCTGCTCGACGGACGCGATCTGTCCACCATGCGCCCGGCCGAGTCCGCCCGCCACATCGGGGTGCTGATGCAGGAACAGCACTCCGGATTCGAGTTCACCGTCCGGGAGACGGTCGCGATGGGCCGCAACCCGCACCTGCGCGGGCTGCAGCGCATGCGTGCCGCCGACCATGACACCATCGACGACGCGCTCGATGTCACCGGGCTGCGACCGTACGCGGACCGGCCGGTGTGGCAGCTCTCCGGCGGCGAGCGTCAGCGGGTCCTGCTCGCCCGGGCCCTGGCCCAGCGGCCCCGGCTGCTGATCCTGGACGAGCCGACCAACCACCTCGACATCCACCACCAGCTCGAAATCCTGGAACTGGTCCGCGACCTGCGGATCACCGTGCTGGCCGCGCTGCACAGCCTGGACCTGGCCGCCACCTACGCCGGCACCGTCGCAGTGCTGCGCGACGGGCGCCTGGCCGGGCACGGGGCGCCGGCCGAGATTCTGACCGGGGAACTGCTCAGCGACGTCTTCCGGATCGACGCCCGGATGGACTTCGAGGACGGCGTGGCCCGGTTCACCGCGCGACCACTGCGAACCGGGGTGACGGCGCCGTACCGGGCCGGGTGAACCGCCGGCGGGCCCGGCCCGGAACTACAGCTCCGGGCCGGGCTCGTACTGGATGCCCCGCCGGACCGCGCGGGCCCGCTCCGGCCCAGCGAAGCGGCTGACCAGGTGCAGCGCCATGTCGATGCCGGCCGAGATTCCGGCTGACGTCACCACGTCGCCGGCGTCCACGAAGCGGTCGTCCGGGCGCACCTCGATGCTGGCGTCGATGGCGGCGAGCTTGTCGAGCGACTTCCAGTGGGTGGTTGCCGGGCGCCCGGCAAGCAGACCGGCGGCGGCGAACACCAGGGAGCCGGTGCAGACCGAGGTCAGCACCGGGATCTTCGCGCGCAGGCCACGCACCCACTCCAGGTGCGCCCGTTCGGTGGACAGCCGGTGCGCGCCCCGCCCACCGGGATGGACCAGCACCTCGATCGGGCCGACGTCGGCACGGGAGTGGTGCGGGACCACGGTAAGCCCTTTGGCGCATCGCACCGGCGCACCATCGTCGGAAAACGTCACGACCCGGTAGTCGTCCTCGGGGTGCCGCGCCGTCCAGAAGGAGAGCACTTCCCAGGGCCCCACCGCGTCGAGTTCCTCCACGTCGGGGAACAGGTATACAGCAATCGTCTTCACGTCTGTTGGTCGTTGCGGCGCGGTGGCTAGTTCCTCACGGAGTCAGCGGATGCGTTCCACCGTGCCGTGCGGTCTCTGCACGTAGCCGATTGACAGTTCGTAGACGAGGTCGGCCATCTCCTCGGCCGGGACCGTGCAGCCGTCATTGAGCCAGGACTTGAGCAGCAGGAACATGCCGCCGCTGCGGTAGTCGACGATGTAGCCGAGCAGTGGCGGACTCCCGACGTCCTCCCGGCCGTACCGGGCGAACATGGTCATCACGTCGCTGATGTGCAGCCGGATCCGCTCCATCAGCTGGTCCCGGTCCTCCAGCCGCATCACCAGTCGCAGCGTGTCGGCGTGCCGCTGCCATTCCTTGAAGGCCGCGCTCAGCAGGTTCCGCAGGCTGATCCGGTACGGGTGCGACGGCGAGGGCACCAGCACCTCCCGGACGGTGTCGAAGATGTCGTCGATGTGACTGAGAAGAAGGTCTTCCTTCGACGAGAAGTGCAGGTAGAACGCCTGCCGGGACACGTCGGCGCGGGCCGCGATCTGGCTGACGGTGATCTTCGACAGGGACTCGTACCGCAGCAGCTCGATGATGGCGTCCTGCAGAACCTTGCGGGTCCGGCGCGCACGACGGTCCTGCCGGTGTTCGCGGGACAGCTCGGGACTACTCATCGGGAACTCTTCTCTCGCCGACGTGCCGATGGACCGGTCGACGCTCTCCTAGCGCTTGTCGAGCCGAGCCACGCAGACATCCGGTTCGGCGAACGGCTGAAGGTCGCGAACAGTCGCCGAACTGTCGAGCCGCCCGATCACCCCCTGCATAAGGCCGAGGTGGATCGGACAGATGACCCGCAGATCGGTGTCGACCAGGTCGAGGAACGGGCAGTGCCGCAGGCGGATCTCGTCGCCGTCGAACTCGGTGTCGAACCCGATCTCGTCGAGCACCCGGCCGAACCGGTGGCGGGCGGGCTCACGCCCGGTGCCGGGGATCTCCGTCGTCCGGCCCCACCGCCGGCCCATTTCGGTGGCCCGGGTCACCGGGTCGGGATCGGACTCCAACTCCCCCAGGAACATCTGGGCGAGCAGCCGGTAGTTGCGGGGGCCGCCGGCATCCATCCGGCGCACCGCCCGGAACATCAGCGGGGGCCGGCCCCGGCCGGTGGGCGGGGTCTCGACCCGCTCGGCGCGGCCCGCCTCGACCAACGATTCGAGATGGAACCGGACGGTGTTGGGGTGGACCGCCAGAAGCTCGGCGATATCGATGATGCTCATCGGTTCGGCTCGGCCGCGCAGGGCGGCCAGCACCTGCGAGCGCCGGCCGGCGGGGGTGTCAGGCATGCCCGCAGTTTACACAAGCCGGATTGTGAAAATAGTCGCTGATTTTCACAACCGAGTGATGTATAAATTCCCCATGACACACGTTGAGCTCGACGTACGGACGCTACCCAAGCCGGAGAAGCACCCGGCGATCTTCCAGGCGTACGCCGGACTGCCGGTCGGCGACTCGCTCCTGCTGATCAACAACCACAATCCCCGGCATCTGCGGGACGAGTTCGAGGTCGAGTTCCCGGGCGGCTACGGCTGGGACTACGAGGAGTCAGGTCCCCAACGGTGGCAGATCCGCATCACCAAGCTGGCCTCGACCGCGCTGCCCCGCGCCCTCGCTGCCGACCTCGACGAGCACACCGGCAGCACCGGCGCGATCTGGACGCTGCCGATGAGCGAAAGGGATCTGGACGCCAACATCGTCAACCTGCCGCCGGGCTCCGAGATCGCCGCACATGACGGCCCGGACAACGACGTCCTCGTCGTCGTGTTCTCCGGCGCCGGCCGGATCGACACCGAGCGCGAACCGGTCGAGCTGCACCCGGGCGCACTGGCCTGGCTGCCGCGTCGGTCCCGCCGGGCGATACGGGCCGGCGCCGACGGCCTGCGGTACCTGACCGTGCATCAGCGCCGCACGAACCTCACGCTCGGCATCCTCAACGCCTCCCACTGAAGCCCTGAGCCGCACGGCCGCATCGCGGAGTGCGATGCGGCCAGCCCGCGCTCAGAGCAGCGCCGACTCCAGCAAACCGTGCCGGAAGTACCGCACGAAGACGACGGTCAGGCCGTACCGCAGCGGATGCACCTCCCGCACCTTGCCCACCCGATCTTGCCGACCGCCGCGCCGATCCCGTTGAAGATCGAGTGGATGAACGGGCCACCAGGCGATTCGGCCGGCGCTCCTTGCTTCGCGACACCAGGTCCTCATACGAGGAGGGGATACGGAAGTGTCAGATTGTCTCTCAGTTGACGCCCGGCCAGCGACATTGCCGCAGCCGGCCGCGGTCCGTGTCGACATCGACGGGCACGGCGGCGAGTGGGCTCTGCGCCCCGGCGCCATGCACCTGTCGGTGGACTCCCCGCGGCTGTCCCTCGACGGCGCCCGAGTCCGGCTCGGGCACCACGACGTCACCTACCAGCGGGCCGACGCCACGACCACCTGGCTCGACGGCGTCACCGTCCACGGCCGGACCTACGAGTTCCCGGCCGAGATCGAGGGCAGCCGCACCTGGACCCTGCAGCCGTACGGTTTTGGGGAGAGCCGCGCTCACCTGATCGACGAGCACACCGGCGCGGTGATCGGGATCGCGGTCCATGCCTGACGACCTGGCCGGCCGGTCCGACATTCGGGAACTGGTGACGGCGTTCTACCAGCGGGCCTTCGCCGACCCGCTGATCGGCCCGATCTTCACCGACGTCGCGCGGATGGACCTGGCGGCCCACCTGCCGATCATGTGCGACTTCTGGGAGACGGCCCTCTTCCGTGCCGGCGCCTACCGGCGCAACGCCCTGCAGGCGCACCTCACCCTCAACGCCCGCATCGCCCTGCGAGGGGAGCACTTCGACCGCTGGCTCGCGCTGTGGTGCGCGACGGTCGACGAGCGGTTCGCCGGTCCCCGAGCCGAGACCGCCAAGATCCAGGCCGAGCGCATCGCGGGCGCCCTGCACCGGCGGCTCCGCAAGGAAACCGACGGCTCGCCACAACAGCCAACGCGTCAATGACGTGGACCGGCCCGTACCCGGCGAGCGGTCCACGCTGCCTGGGCCCGTCGTGGCCACCACCTCGGTGCCCGTGGCCAGGGCGAGTTGGACCCCGCCGGCACTCGATTTTCGTGCCACCATTACGAGACTCGGGCGAAGACTGTGACATACCCCGGATCCGCCGAGCATCCGTCACATTTTCCGCCGCCGGCTCGTCCTCAGGGCATGAGCCTCGCAAAGAAACGCCTGATCCTCGCCATGCTCGCGATCTCCGCCGCGGTCGTCGGCGTGTGGGCCGCTTTGTACCCGGTGTCCTTCTACGACGACTTTCCACTGCCGGGGCGCCGCTGGGTGTCGACACTCGGGCCCTATTCCGAGCATCTCATCCGCGACGTCGGTGGCCTCTATCTCGCGATGCTGGTCGTCAGCGTCTACGTCGTGCGCCGGCCCTCGGCCACCGGCATGCGCATGGCCGGCGGCGCGTGGTTGATCTTCAACGCCGAGCACTTCCTGTGGCACATGTTGCACCTGGAGATGTTCCCCATGGTCGACAAGATCGGTAACGCGGTCAGCCTCGGTGGCGTCCTGATCCTCTCGATCTTGCTACTGCTACCCGACCGCGAGTCGGCTCCGGTTCATGAGGATCGCCACTAAGCCTAATAAAAACGAACTAGACTTGTATAAAATCGGTGCATGGGCCTCTCCCCTGCGGCATTGCTCGCGACAGCGTCGACCTTCGTCTGGCTCGGCATGGTGCTCGCCATCTCGTTTCTCGAAGCCCCGCTCAAGTTCCGGGCGCCCGGGGTGACGGTGCCGCTCGGGCTCGGCATCGGCAAGCTGGTGTTCCGCGCGCTCAACATCTGCGAGACGGTGCTCGCCGTAGCCGCCGTCCTCGCGATCCTGTCCGTTGGCGCGCGGGCACCGGGGAGCACCGCGCTCGGCGTGGCCGTCGCGGTGCTGGTGCTCCAGCTTGCCGTCGTCCGACGATGGCTTTCCCGGCGCACCCACCGGGTGCTCACCGGCTCGGGCGCGACCGCGCCGCGCTCCCGGGCCCACCTCGTCTACGTGGCACTGGAAGTGGTCAAGGCCGGGGCCCTGCTGACCGCCGGAATTTCGATCGCCGCCGGCTGAACCCCCGCAGCCACCGTGCCGTTCGACCTGCGCACCACGCTGGTGCTGGGCCGAGCCGTACGCCTCACCGCCGCCGGGCATGCGGCCCTGCGCGACCGGTTGGCAATCACCCCGACTGATGTCGCACGCCCGGTCCGGGCCGGTCGGACTCGGGTGGAGGCCGTTGGTTCCCGGACCGAGCACGTCCTGCGCGGCGGTGTGCCGGCGGTTACTTGCTGACGCCTGCGGTGAGGCCGGACTGCACCTGACGCTGGAAGACGATGTAGACGATGAGCACCGGCAGCATCGCCATGGTGACCCCGGCGAACAGGCCGGACCAGTCGGAGCGGTAGCCCTGGTTGACCGACAGCTCGATCAGGCCCTGGGAGATGACCTGGTTTTTGGGCTCGCCGGCCACCGACTGCATGAGCAGGGTCGGCAGGTACCACTGGTTCCACTGGCCGAGGACGTTGAAGATGCCGATGCTGATCAGGCCCGGTTTGGCCATCGGCAGCATCACGCTGAAGAACAACCGGCTGTGCGACGCGCCGTCGACCATGCCCGCCTCGGCGATCGCGTTGGGCAGGGTACGGAAGAACGAGTGCATGAAGAAGACGGTGAACGACAGCGACCAGGCCACGTAGACCAGGATCAGCATGAAGTGGCTGTTCGGGCCGAGGAACGGCAGCACCACGCCGGTGTTGTAGACGCCCTTGAACAGCGGCACCGCGGCCAGGTAGATCGGCAGGGTCAGCCCGGACAGGAACATGTAGTAGATCAGCCGGTTGCCGGGGAACTCGTAGCGGGCGAGGACGTAGGCGGCCATCGAGCCGAGCAGCATGGTGAGGAAGACGCTGCCGGTCAGCACCAGGACGGTGTTGACGAAGAACGACCCGATGTGCCCCTCGGTCCAGGCCCGGGCGAAGTTGTCCCACTGCAACTGCTCGGGGATCAGCGACAACGGCTTGCGGATGACCTCCGAGTCGGTCTTGAGCGCCGACATCACCACCCACAGCAGTGGGTAGACCACCATGATCGCCCAAACCGCGAGGAACAGGTGTGAGAAGCCGTTGAAGAACCGTGCCCCGGCCCGGCCGCCGCCGACGGCGGCGCGCCGTGCCGGCGTACGGCCCGGTGGTGGAGTCTGGTCGGGGCCGGCCAGGCCACCCGGGGTGTGGGTCACCGTGCTCATCGTCCAGGTCTCCTCAGTACTCGATCCGCTCACGACGGGTGATCCTCAGCTGGAGGGCGGCCAGCAGGATCGTGAAGATCGCCAGTGCCACGCCCATCGCGCAGGCGTAGCCGAACTGGCCCTTCTGGAATGCGGTGAAGTTCAGCACCGACGCGAAGATCTCACTGGCATGGTTGGGGCCACCCTGGCTGGGCGTCATGACGAACACCAGGGCGTACATGTCCAGGGCGATGAAGCCCAGGTAGACCCAGGCCACCGAGACGGTGTCCCGCAGCAGCGGCAGGGTGATCCGGAAGAAGGTGTGGAACCGGCCGGCGCCGTCGAGGATGGCCGCCTCGTAGACGTCCTTCGGGATGGACTGCATGGCCGCGGAGAAGAGCACCATGTAGAAGCCGGCGCCGCTCCAGACCGCGATCAGCAGCAGCCACCACAGCACCGCAGGTACGCCGAGGAAGGGCTCCGGGTCGTACATGAAGGTGATCGGCTCATCCTCGCTGACCAGCCCGATCTTCATCAGCATGCCGTTGATGAGGCCCTGGCCGTCGGCGCGGTAGATCTGTTGCCACATCACCGCGATGACGACCAGGGACAGCACCTGCGGGAAGAAAAAGATCACCTTGTAGAGCCCGGAGCCGAACACTCCCCGGATGCCGGCCTTGTCCTCGCGTCCGCCCACGTTGAGCAGGAACGCGAGGAACAGGGCCAGCGCGATGGTGAACAGCGGCACGGTGATCAGGAAGAACACGTTGTGCCAGAACGCCTTCCTGATCAGCTCGTCGGAGAAGAGCCGGAGGTAGTTGTCCAGCCCGACGAACTGCTGCCTGTCGGAGTAGCCTCCCCAGTCGGTCAGCGAGTACCCGGCCGCCTGCAGGAAGGGCCACACCACGTAGAAGAGGTACAGCCCGACCGGCAGGGCCAGGAAACCCGTGACGAAACGCGCAACACCGTGCCGCATCGACTCACTCTTTCCGTTCGGATCAGGCGTCGTGGGTCTGCTTGGTGATCGACGAGTCGTTGGCGACCTTGTCCGCGGCGGCCTGCATCTTGTCGACGAACTGCGCGGCGGTCAGCCGACCGGCCATCAGCTCGGCGGACAGGTTCTGACTCTCCTTGTCCAGGTCGGCGTAGAAGTCCCAGAACTTGATCGAGATCAGGTCCGAGCTGGCGTTCTTCATCAGCTCGTTGGCGCTGGCCAGGGCGGCGTCCTGGACGTTGTCGCCGGAGCCCTTGGTGGACGCCAGCGACTTGGTCAGCTCGGCGAACTTCGCCGAGCCGGCCTTGGAGAGCACCGCACGCAGGAACTCCTTGGCGGCGGCCTTGTTCGGCGCCTTCGCCGGTACGACGATGCCCTCGCCGGCACCCGCGTAGACGTCGTTGGGGGCCTTGTCGGTGGCGCCCAGGCCCCAGTAGTCGGAGATCTTCATCTCGAAGCCCGGCGGGATGGTCGCCGCCATCTCGTTCTTCAGCCAGGTGCCGACCTGGATGAAGGCCGCCTTGCCGTCGAGCCACGCCTGCTGCGACTGGGTGTGGTCGAGCTTGCCGGGCAGCAGCAGCTTGTCCTTGACCAGCTTCTCCCACGCCTCCAGCGCCGGCAGGACGCCCTCGGCACGCCAGGCGTTCTCCTTGAGGTTGTCCATGTCGATGACGGCCTGCTTGCCGGCGGACTTCCAGATCGTCGCCATCAGGGCCCAGCGCGGGTAGTAGCCGTGCACGGCGTCGTACACGTACGGGGCCATGCCCTTGGCCTTGATCTTCGGGGCGAGGGCGAAGAAGTCGTCGAAGGTCTTCGGCGGCGTCCAGCCCTCCTTGTCGAACAGCACCGAGTTGTACCAGTTGCCCCAGACCGTGTAGGCCACTTTCACCACGAAGAACTTGCCCTGGAAGCTGCCGTCACCGACGGTGCCCGGCAGCAGCGTGTCGGCCACCGTGCCCTCGCTGTCCCAGGCCGGTGCCGCCAGCAGGTCGTCCAGCGGCTCGATGGCGCCCTCGTTGACCAGGGTGCTGATGTCCATCATGTCGGCGCCGGAGTTCATGACGACGTCGCTGGGCTGCGTCGCCATCTTGGGCTGCTCTTCGGTCTTGATCTTCTGGGTGGAGCTCATGTTGACGGTGATGTTCGGGTACTTGGCGTTGAAGATCGCCTGGTCCTCCTTGGCCCAGGCGTCACCCAACCCGCCGTTGAAGATGACCACCTTGACGGCACTGCCGTCCTCCACGCCGAAGGGGTTGTCGTTGCTCTTCTCCCCGGCGCTGTCGTCGTTCTGGCTCGGCGTGCTGCCGGCGCAGGCGCTGAGCAGACCGGCGGCCGGGGTCACCAGGAGGCCCGCGGCCGCCGCGCGGCGCAGCAGGGTCCGGCGGTCGAGATCGGGGGTAACGGACATCGTGTGACTCTCCTTGTGATGTCGGGTCAGGCGGTACGCCGGAGTCGCCCGGCGTACCTCGACTCGAGGGCGAGGTTGTGCTCGTCCCCACCGGGGACGTTGGCGGAGAGGTAGATAGGGGGGACCTCTCCGGCCTGGTGGAACCGTCGTACGACCTCCGCGGTCAGCAGCTGCGCCAGCAGCGCCGAGGTGACCGAGGAGACCGCACAGACCGCGCCGCCGCCCTCGAGCGGCAGCAGTGCGTCGCCGTACGGTGCGCCGTTGTCCAGCACGACGTCGGCGAGATCGACGAGCCGCCGGCCGGACGGGTGCCGCGGGGCCACCCGTCCGGTGTGCTCGACCGAGGTGACCGCGATCAGCGGGTGACCGCGTCCGGTGGCCAGCAGCGCCAGTTCGACCACCGAACCGTTGATGCCGGACTGGGAAGCCACCACGAACACGTCCTGCGGCTGGGGTGCGGCGATCGCGTAGAGCTGGTGCGCGACGGCCGGGTCGCGCTCCAGCTTGGGGTCGGCGAGCACCTGGGGCGAGGCGTCGCCGTGCAGCACCAGGTCGTGCAGGGAGATCCGGTTGGTGGGTACCAGCCCACCGGCCCGGGCGACCAGTTCCGCGGCGAAGACCTCCGAGTGTCCGGCGCCGAACGCCTGGAGCACCCCACCGGCGCGCAGGCTGGCGGCGATCAGGTCGGCGGCCCGGCCCAACGGCTCGGAACCCCGCTCGACCAGCCGGTCGAGGACCGGCCGGACGGCGTCGGCGTACCCCTGGGCGCTGATCATGCGCTGGCCTCCCTCGCGGCCTTGTGCCCGTCGACGGCCTGGGCGGTACGCCGGAAGGCCGCGTGGGCGCGGTCGTGGGTGCGTTGGGCGACGGCGATGTAGAGCAGGTCGAGGACTACCAGTTGCGGGTGCCGGGCCGACAGCGCGTCCGGCCGGAACGTGGTGGCCTGGCTGGCGGTGAGCAGCACGATGTCGGCCAGTTCGGCCAGCGGCGACCGGCGAAAACCGGTGAGCGCGATGGTGGTGGCACCCCGGCTGCCGCCCTCGGCGAGCATCTCGATGGCCTCGCGGGTCTGACCGCTGTGCGAGATGCCCAACGCGACGTCACCGGGACGCAGCAGCGCGGCGGCGGCCAGCCCGGAGTGCACGTCGTTCCAGGCCCAGGCGGCGACGCCGATGCGGTGCAGGCTGAACTGCATCTCCTCGCCGACGAGCGCGCTGCCGCTGGCGCCGAAGATGTTCACCCGCTCGGCACCGGCGATGGCGACGGCGGCCCGCTCCACCTCGGTCAGGTCGAGCAGCGCTGCGGTGTCGTGCATGGCCCGGGTGTCGGCGGCCATGATCTGCTCCAGCACCCGCTCCAGCGGGTCGCCGGGCTGGATCTCCCGGCCGATGTCGACGGTCCAGCCGGCCGAGCGCGCCCGACCGGTCTCGGCGGCGATGCCCAGCCGCAGGTCAGCGTAGCCGTCGAAGCCCATCGCCCGGCAGAACCGGGTGACCGTGGCCGGCGAGGTGCCGCTGCGTTCGGCCAGCTCTACGATGGTGGCGCGAGCCGCCGCCCCCGGGTCGCTGAGCACGTGTTCGGCGACCCGCCGCAGCGCGCCGGTCAGTTCGGCGGCACCGGTGCGGACCCGGGCCAGCGTCCCGTCGGAGGCAACGCCCAGTGCGCCCCGGCGGTCGACCCCATCGGCGTCGGCCACCGCGGTGCCCGCGGAGGTGTCCGCCTCGTGATCAACCATGGGACGCCTTTCGGAAAAGACTGTTAACTGTTAGTGGTAAAAGTTCTTACTGAAGGCCCCTCCATGTCAAGACCGTGGGCGAAGTTTTCAAACTGTTACCTGGGACACCAGGGCTGCCGCGACCGCGAACGCGGCTTCCGGAAGCCGCCGTGATCAGCACGAACACGCCACGATCAAGGAGCTGGGGGCGGCGTCCGGCACCCCCGCTGGCTCCGGACACGCAAGGACCCGCCGATGCTCGCCGGCGGGACTGACCCTTCCGGCCGGCGGCGCTGCCTCCCGCCCGAAGCCCACCCGGCGCGCCGGCCGCGCTGGCTGACCCATCCGGCCGCGCTGAACCCGAACTGCCCGAAGGGCTCCCAGTTCAGCCCGTACGGCGGCCAAGACCGCACCGGAGCCGCTCGGGTGGCCGGTGGTGGCGCTGGTGGCCTACCTGGCCGGCGCGGGCACGCTGCGCCTGCTCAGGTCCGGGTGGGGCAGCCGAGATTGACCGGGTGGCGTCTTCCGTGCCACCCGGCGGGAAGGTGCAGCGCCACCGCGACCAGCGCGAACCCGGCCCAGCCGGCGACCAGCGCCACCACGACCGAGACGTCCTGGCCCAGGTGGACCCCGACCAGGAACCCGATCAGCGCCAGGCTGTTGCGGGCGAAGTGCCGGCAGAAGGCCGGCAGGTCCCGCCGCACCTCGACCGCCACCAGCACCCCGGCGTACGGGAAGGTCACCACCAGCCCTCGCAGCACCTGGCCGAGCAGCCCGGTCAGCGTCGCACCGGCGAGGACCAGCAGCAGCCGGGCCGCCACCGGCAACCGCGCCGGGCCAGCCGGATCGGCCGGATCGGCCGGATCGGCCGGATCGGCCGGATCGGCCGGATCGGCCGGATCGGCCGGCTGGTCGGGCTCCGGAAGGCGGTGCAGCACCAGTATGGCGAGCAGCCAGAGGGCTATCGTGGCCGCCAGCGTCGGCCCGAACGGCAGCGCGAACGGACGCAGCACCACCGCGAGTGCCAGGTAGCCGGCGACGCCAGCCAGGTCGGCCAGCAGGATCGGCCAACGGAACCGGTGATGCGTCAGCGCCACGACGCCGAAGAACAGGTTGAGCCCCACCACCCCGACGAGTTGGCTGCCGTCGACGGGATGACCGGTGGCCAGCAGCGCGGCGGTCATGGGCAGCGGCAACGCAGCCACGAGGGCCCGCCACCGGACCGGACGGATCAGGGTCACCGCCCAGACCACCACGGTCACCAGCAGTACGCCCTGGGCGGTCATCCGTGCGTCAGGTGTCGAAGGTGGCTCGGCTGAGGCACGCCTGGAACGTCTCGCCGGCTCGGGCGAGGTCGGCGGCGTTCACCGAGAACCGGTTCTCGTTGATCTCGCCGTGCGCGCTCATGCCGGCCGTCCAGCACGCTGCCCCGTCCCAGCGGATCAGGTTGACGTGCACGTCGGCCGGGACCGCGGCGGTCGAGAGCAGACCCACCCGTACGCCCGCTCGGCGCTGCATCGCCACCAGTTCCGCCAGTTCGTCGGAGAACTCGGTGTAGGTGAAGATCCGGGTGATCTGTACGCCACGGGCCAGCGCCGCGAGGTTCTCCGCCCAGTACCGCCGGCCGATGTCGCCGCGCCACCAGGCCAGCCGGGGCAGCACGTTGGTCAGCGCCTCCAACTGTCGTACGCAGTCCCGGGTGGCACCGAGCATGTCCTGGTAGTCCTCCCCGGGCCGGATGACGCGTCCCTGCCGGAGCTGCGCGAGGTCGGCGTGGAACCGCTCGAACCGGCGCTGGGTCTCCTCGGCGATCCGGGTGCCCGGATGGCGGTCGACCGCCTCGGTCGCGGCGGTGGCGAGTTCCGGTACCGCCTGGACCAGCCAGTGCGGGCCGGCCAGCAACGCGCGCAGTTGGAACCGACGCTCGGCCCGGGCCATGGAGTCCACCAGCAACGAGATGGTGATGCCCATCAGACCGGCCAGCAACGACTCCACGCCGGTGGCGGCACCGGTCAGGTCCAGTGTCACGGAGAGCGAGATCGACAGGGCGACACCGATCAGGGCGACCGGGTCGGTGTGCGCCATCAGCCGCGTGACGCCGACCGCGCGCCCACGCGGGCCGGTACCTGGGCGGCGCAGCAGCTGAACCATCGACCACCTCCGGGAACCGACTCCCGTCAGCGTAAAACCCCCCAACCACACCCCCGTCCTAGCACCCACCCAACCTCACCCCGCCCTGGTTGATCATGAGGTTAGCGGCACAGTTGATCTCTTCAGCTGCCGCTAACCTCATGATCAACCAGGGCTGGGAGGTTAGCCAGGGCTGGGAGGTTAGCCAGGGCGGGGAGGTCAGGCGGGGGTGGGGTGCTAGGCGGGGGCGGTGGTGCGGATGGCGTCGGCGAAGACCTGGGAGCGGTGTTCGAAGTTGCGGAAGCGGCCGTAGCTGGGGGCGGCGGGCGAGAGCAGCACCACTCCCCCGGCCGGGGTCACCTGCCGGGCCAACTGCACCGCGTCGGTGAGGTCGTCGACCAGTTCGGTGCGTACCTTGGGCAGCCCGTCGAGCGCCCCGATGATCCGCGGGCCACTGTCCGGGATGCCGATCACGGTCAGCTCCCGCTCGGCCAGGTGCTCGCGCAGGGGCGTGTAGTCGACCCCCCGGTCGGTACCTCCGACGATCACGGTCAACGGCCGCCCGTCATACGCGTCGATGGCGTGGATGGCCGCGTACGGGCTGGTGGCGAGGGTGTCGTCGACGAAGGTCAGGCCGGACGGGTCGGCGATCTCGGTCAGCCGGTGAGCCAGTCCCTGGAACTCGGCGACCGCCACGGCCAGGGCGTCCTTACGGTCGACCAGATCGACGCCCAACGCCTGCAGCACCGCCAGGGCCACACAGAGGTTGCCCTCGTTGTGCCGGCCGACGAGCGGCAGCACCGCCCGTGGAAAGAGCGGCTGGTCGACCCGGTGGAACCAGGGCGTACCGTCCGGACCGGTGGCGACGTTCACCGAGTCGGCGGTGCCGGCGCGCACCGCCGCGCGGTCGCCCAGCTCGAACGCCAGCCGTGGGTCCGCGCCGTTGACCACGACGGTGCGCGGCCCGTACGCGAGCAGGTTGAGCTTGTCCCGGTAGTATTCGCGTTCGCCGCCGTGCGCGTCGAGGTGCTCGGGGAACAGGGCGGTGACCACCGCCACCCGGGGCGAGTCGGTCAGGTCGCTGCACTGGTAGCTGGACAACTCCAGGACATAAAGCTCCGCCTCCGGCAGGTCCAGCGTCGGTACGCCGATGTTGCCGCCGAAGACGTTCGGCCGGTCGACCGCGGTCAGCAGGTGGCTGATCAGGCTGGACGTGGTGCTCTTGCCCTTGCTACCGGTCACCCCGATGGTGTGGTCGCCGTGGTCGGCCATCCACAACGAGGTGCCCTGGGTGACCGTCGCGCCCTGGCGGCGCAGCTCCATCAGCCAGGGATGCGTCTGCGGCACGCCCGGCGAGCGGACCACCACGTCGGCCGCGGCCAGCCGGGCGAAGCCCTCGTCGCCGGTGAGCAGCGGGGCGGCCTCCGCCAGGGGCCCGTCCCAGGGCAGGGTGAGGAAGTTCGCGCTGTCGTCGACGGCGACGAGGTCGGCCGGGCCGTGGGCGGCGATGGCCGTCACCGCGGCCCGCCCCTCCCGGCCGGCCCCCCAGACGGCGACTCTACGTCCGCGCAGGTCAGACAGGCGCACAGGCTCTCCTCGGGTACGACGGCGATAGGGCAGGGTCCGGCCGAGCCGGGCACGACCGGACGGACCAGGGCCTAGTATGGCGTGTGCTCAACATGCAGCTGGCGCGGATGGACGCGTTCACCTTCCCGTCCTACTCGATCGACCTGTCCACCGGCGAGGTGTTGCTCGACTACGCCCTGACCGGACCCGATGGTGAGCAACTGTTCACCGAGGTGGTCACGTTGCCGGTGCCGGCGGAGTCCCCGTCGGACGCCGCCGTGGCGGCGCTGGGTCGGGTGCTGGAGCTGCTGCACGTGGTGGCCGGGGTCAGCTACTACAAGACGGCCGCGCCAGGGCAGCTGGAGCTGCCGGCACCGCTCGGCCCGGCCGCCGTCGAGTTCGTCACGGCCGTCTACACCAAGGGCCTCGCCGAGTACGCATACCGCAACCAACTGCCGCACGTGCTGGAGCTGACCCCGCGCGTGCCCGACGGACGGGTCAAGCCGGCGGCCGAGTACGACAACTCCGACCGGCGACCACTGTCGGCGGTCGGCGGCGGCAAGGACTCGATCGTCAGCCTGGAGGCGCTGCGTCGGGCCGGCCTCGACCCGGTGCCCTTCTCGGTCAACCCGAACCACGTGATCAACGCGGTGAACGCGGCGTCGGGGCTGCCCGCTCTCGCGGCCCGGCGACGCATCGATCCGGTGCTGTTCGAGCTGAACGCGGCCGGCGCCCGCAACGGCCACATCCCGGTCACCGCGATCAACTCGCTGATCGCGGTCGCCACGGCGGTGCTGCACGGTCTGGGCCCGGTGGTGATGTCCAACGAGCGCTCGGCGTCGGACCCGAACCTGATCTGGAACGGTCACGAGATCAACCACCAGTGGTCCAAGGGCGTCGAGGCCGAGGGGCTGCTGCGGGCCGCGCTCGCCGAGCACGCCGGCCTGGCCGAGCCGTACTTCTCGCTGCTGCGCCCACTGTCCGAGCTGCACATCGCCCGAATGTTCGCCGGCATCGACCGCTACGACGACGTGGTCACCAGCTGCAACGCCGCGTTCAAGCTCCGCGACGCCAGCGAACGGTGGTGCCGCGACTGCCCCAAGTGCCGCTTCGTCTTCCTGGCCCTGGCTCCGTTCATGCCCCGCGAGCGGATCACCCACATCTTCGGCGGCGACCTGCTCGCCGACTCCGCGCAGATTCCCGGTTACCGCGAGCTGCTCGGCATCGACGGGCACAAGCCGTTCGAGTGCGTCGGCGAGGTGGAGGAGTCGGTGGTCGCGCTGAGCCTGCTCGCCCAGCAGCCCGACTGGCGCGACACCCCCGTCGTGACCGCCCTGGTCGCCGCCGTCCCCGAGCAGGCGTGGTCCACCGCCGCCTCCTCCGACACCTTCACCCCCGCCGCCGCCGACCACCACATCCCCCCCACCTACCAGAAAACCCTCCAAACCCTCACCCCCTAACCCCCCACGATCATGCACTTGTGGCACCCATTTCCTGCCGCTGTGCCGTATTTGTGACGTGCCACAAGTGCATGATCGGCGAAGGCTGGGCAGGGTTGGGGGGTGGTCAGGGGGTGCGGATGGCGTCCAGGGCCAGCAGGGCCACGTGGAGGGAGAGGCAGGCGTCGACCGAGTCGAGGTCGACGTCGAGGATCCGGCCGATGCGGGCCAGCCGCTCGTAGAACGTCGGGCGGGACAGGTGGGCGGCGGCGGCCGACGCCGACTTGTTCCGGCCCTGTTCCAGGTAGGCCCGCAGGGTGCCGAGCAACTGCTCCCGGGGATGCTGCGCGTCGTACGCCAGGAGCGCGCCGAGCTGCCGTTCCACGAAGGTCTGCATCCGGGGCTCGTCGCGTAGCAGGTGCAGCAGTCCGGCCAGCCCGACGTGGGGCAGCCGGAAAATCGGCAGGTCACGTTGGTCCCGGCGGGCCGCGTCTGCGACCTGGCGGGCCTCGATCAGTGATCGGCGCGCCTCGCGCAGGCTGCCCACGCCGGATCCGGCAGCGACCAGCAGCCCGGCGACTGAGCGTCGACCACCACTCGGTGCGCGCACGTCGGAGCGGCTGGCCGCTCCGGAGCGTCCCAGGGGTTCGGCGCGCCCAGACAGCTCGGCACGCTCCGACGAATCAGCGTGCCCGGGCTGGTCGGGGCGGGACCGGCGCAGCGCGGCGGCGAAGGCGGACAGCGTCCGCTCCTCCGCCGCCGCGTCGGGCAGGGCCAGCAGGACGCCCACCGTGTGGTCGTCCAGGGCACTTGTGAGCCCGGTCAGACCGGCCTCGCGCAGCGCCTGTCCGGCGGCCTCGGCGAGGTCGCGCAATCGGGCCGGCCCGATGTCGGCGTGGTCGAGCACCTCGCCGGGGTGTCCCGGTTCGGTGAGCGGCCCGCTGCCCGCCGATTGACGGTGACGCACGGTGTCCTCACCGCCGTCGTCGGCCCGGTGGCGGACCACCACGCCGATGAGCAGACGGCGTTCCAGCACCACCCCGAGCGCCCGCGCCCGCAGGGCCACCTCGTCCACCGGCCAGGAGTGGTCGAGCAGGGCGGTGAGCAGGTTCCGGTGCAGTTGGCGTTCCAGCCCTTCGGCGTCGCGTCGGATCAACCGACCGAGGGCCAGCGTGGACGCCGCCCGCTCCACGAGGATGGTCAACCTGGTCGGCGGTGCCGAGGACGAGCCGCCACCTCCGGCCGGGATCGCGTCGGCCCGCCCGCAGGCCGACGCCGAGGCGGACCGACCACCGGCCGACACCGGAGCGGACCGCCCACCGGCCGACACCGGCGACGGCTGCCCGCCGGCGAGGTCGCCACCGGGCGGCCAGCGCAACAGCAGCCGTCCCCAGTCCTGCCCCCGGGCACCCACCATGGTGACCAGCCAGCCCCGGTCCGGGTCGTACGCCGTGCGCCCCTCGGGCCGGATCCGCCGTGAGTGCTGTTCCCACCCGTCCAGCAGCAGCTCGGCGCTCTCCCCCGCCGGGTCGTACGCGAGCACCTGGCGGGACAGGTTCTCCAACACCACCGGGCAGCCGGACAACTCGGCCGCCTGCCGGACCACCTCTGCGGGGTCGGCGCCCTCCACCGACAGCTCGGTGAACCGCTGGTGAATTTCCTCTGTGGCCCGTAGCTCGGTGAGCTGGGCGTCCACGATCAGGGCGTGCACCGCCTCGGTGATCCGCACGAACGGCGTGGCCCGGCGCAGCTCCACCAGCGGCAGGCCGTGGCGTTCGGCGGCGGCCACCATCACCCGGGGTACGCCGTCGAGGTAGCGGCGGCCCAACTCGACCACCAGCCCGGAGACACCGACGCCGGCCAGGTCACCGATGAAGGCCCGCAGACCGGCGTCGTCGCCGGGCAGCCCGATACCCGTGGTGAGCACCAGCTCGCCGCCGCCGAGCAGGGTGGCGATGTCGGGCACCTCGGCGACGTGCACCCAGCGGACCCGGCGATCCAGCCCGATCTCCCCGGCGACCAGGCGCGGCGCGCCGTGGCGGACCGGGTCCAGGCCGAGCACCTCACGCACGGTAGGGAACACCCGCGACACGCTACCGTCCGTGATCCGAGGGGATGCTCGACGGTGCCCCGGCGGCTGCCAGGGTGGCCGGCGGTCGCTCAGATCGGGTCGTCCCGGCCCAGTTCCCAGCAGGCCACGGCGGTGGCGGCGGCAACGTTCAGCGAGTCCACGCCACGGCGCATCGGGATCACCACCCGGGCGTCGCTGGCCGCCAGCGCCGCGCCGGTCAGCCCGGCGCCCTCGGCGCCGAGCAGCAGCGCGGCCCGGGACCGCTGGGCCGGGGCCAGCCGCTGGATGGGCACCGCGTCGGGTGCCGGCGTCATCGCCAGCACGGTGAATCCGGCGGCCCGCACGTCGGCCAGCGCCGTCGGCCACGGTTCCAGCTTGGCGTACGGCACGGCGAAGACCTCACCCATGCTGACCCGTACGCTGCGCCGGTAGAGCGGATCGGCGCAGGTCGGCGAAAGCAGCACCGCGTCCACCCCCAGCCCCGCCACGGCCCGAAAAATAGCGCCCAGGTTGGTGTGGTTGTTGACGTCTTCGAGGATCACCACCCGACCGGCGGCGGCGAGCACCGCACCGGCGGCCGGCAGCGGTTTGCGCCGGAACGAGGCGAGCACCCCCCGGTGCACGTGGAACCCGGTCGCCGCGCGCAACACGTCGGGGGTGGCGGCGTACACCGGGGCGTCGCCGGTGTCCAGGTCGGCCAGTTGGTCGGCCCGCTTGGCGTCGACGAGGAAGGACCGGGCCGGGTAGCCGGCCCGCAGCGCCCGCCGCAGCACCAGCTCACCCTCGGCGATGAACAGGCCGTGCGGCGGCTCCCAGCGGGTACGCAGCTCGACGTCGGTGAGCGCCCGGTAGTCGGCGATCCGCTCGTCGTCGGGCTCGGTGATCAGGTGGACGGGCACCCCGCCGATTCTGCCGGACCCCCCGACGCCGGACACCGCAGGTGCCGACGGTACGCCGGCAGCGGCAGCGGCAGCGGCAGCGGCAGCGGCAGCGGCAGCGGCAGCGGCAGCGGCAGGTGATCGTCCGGCAGGGTCGGCGGGACGGCTACTTCATGGTGGCGATCTGGATCAGGTTGCCGCAGGTGTCGTCGAGCACGGCGGTGACCACCGGGCCCAGGTCGGTCGCCTCCTGGGTGAACTCGACGCCCAGTCCCTTGAGTCGCTCGACCTCCGCGTACACGTCGTCGACGGCGAACGAGGTGACCGGAATACCGTCGTTCACCAGGGCCTGCCGGTACGGACCCACCGCCGGGTGCGCGTCCGGTTCCAGCAGCAGCTCGACGCCGTCGGGGTCGGCCGGCGAGACGACGGTCAGCCAGCGGTACTCACCGGCGGGCATGTCGGTCTTCTTGGTGAATCCCAGCTTCTCCGTGTAGAAGGCGAGCGCCTTGGCCTGGTCGTCGGCGAACACGCTTGTCACGTGGATACGGATCACGGGTTTGGTGCCTCTCGGTCGATGGGCCACCGCTCGACGATCGAGCGCAGCGGGCCGGTGTCGATGTGGTGGAACTTGTAGCGGCCTTGTCGCCGGGTGCGCACCAAACCGGCCTGTTCGAGCACCGCGAGGTGCTGGGAGATCGCCTGGCGTGACGAGGTCAGGTTGTGCTTCATGGTCAGTCGGCCGCAGATCTCGAAGAGTGTCTGACCGTCCCGGTCGATCAACTCGTCCAGGATCGTGCGTCGCGTCGCGTCACCGATGGCCTTGAACAGGTCAGGGTCGGCGTCCACAGGCACAGTTATAGGCAAGTACCCACTTGCCTGTCAAGCGGACCCGTCGTCGACGATTCAACCAGGTGGGACGTGGCCGGTGAGCCAGACGCCATTGACGGCCCGGCAGAAGACGAACCCATGGCGGTGCATGCCGGCCGCGTCGATGCTCAGCACCACCGGGACACCGCGTCGGGCACCGACCGTGGCGGCGGTCTCCCGGTCCACCGACAGGTGGACATGGGTACGACCGCGTGGTCGCAGCCCCTCCGAGCGGATGCCGGGCGAGCGCTTCGAGCAGCGCCCACCTGGCCCGATGTGGAACGTACACATCGTCGCTTCGCTGCGCACCAGCGCTGCCCGCCGCTGAGAGACCACCGGCGCGTCAGGTCGGCGGGTCGTTCGCAGGCCGCCGGCGCGCCCAGGCGAGGAACCGGTCGAACAGCGCCACCGGCGCGGGAGCGTCGCGGGCGTTGAGGTGGTACAGGTCGCGCATGGCCTCGTGCATCAGGCCGGCGAGGTAGATCGACAGGCCGGGGCGGTCGCCGGTGTACTCCGCCCGCAGGCGCAGTCGCGCCGGGCCGCACGGCCACGGCTGCCCGCAGGCCCGGCAGCACCACATCGGTCGCAGCGGAGTGTGCGGGGTGTGGCCGTCGCTCGCGACGGCGCGAGACGGCAGGCTGCCGGATCGGGGCCGCCCCCGGCACGGGGGAAGCGGGGACGGCCCCGGGGCAGGACCCGCCCCAGCTCTGCCCGGCGTGAAGCGGATCCGCATGCGTGACAGTCTGCTGAGGACACCACTACGCTCGGAACACGCCGGGCCCGGTCGCGGCGACAGTCGGCGGATCTTGGCGACCGCTCGGCAGCGGCTGGGGATCTTGACGAGTTCCTGGAGGTCGGATGGAAGGCGAGCAGGGCGTGGATCTGCTCCGCGTCCAGTTGCGCAAGCAGCGGGCGTTGGCCGGCATGAACCAGGACGAGTTCGGCAAGCGGACGAACTACTCGGCCTCCACGGTGTCCGCGGTGGAGACCGGCACCCGTGCGGTCGACCTGCCGTACGCCCGGCGGGCCGACGAGATCCTGGAGACCGGTGGCCTGTTCGAGTCGCTGCTGCGCACCGCCCAGCAGGACGGTCGGCCTGCCTGGTTCATGCCCTGGCTCAAGGCCGAGCGCGCCGCCCGCCAGCTCCGCTGCTTCCATCCGACCCTGATCCCCGGCCTGCTCCAGACCGAGAACTACGCCCGCGCGGTGCTGCGTTTCGACGACACCCGTCCGGAGCAGGAGATCGAGCAACAGGTGGCGGTGCGGTTGGAACGCCAGGAGATCCTGCACCGCGATCGTCCACCACAGCTCGTCGCGGTGATCGACGAGGCTCGGCGGCGAGGAGACCGACACCGAAGAGCGGCTGGCTACACTGCTCGCCAGATGGGAGTGCGTGCGGGGCGTCGCCCTTCCCGAAGACCTCTCGATCGCCCTGATCAAGGAAGTTGAGAGCCAACATGGACCTCAGTAACGCCCGGTGGCGCAAATCCAGTCGCAGCAACTCCTCCGGCGGCGACTGTGTCGAGGTGGCCGACAACCTGCCCGGCACGGTCGCCGTCCGCGACAGCAAGGATCCGTCCGGCCCGGTTCTCGCCTTCGACCCGGCCGCCTGGCGCTCCTTCCTCGACCACGCCAAGCGGCGCTGACCCCCGTTCACCCAGGCAAGGCCTGACACCGTTCACCCAGGCAACGCCTGACACCGTTCACCCGGGCAGCGCCTGACACCGTTCACCCGGGCAGCGCCTTGACGCCCAGCGTCGCAGGCACCGGGCCGCCGGCTTTCGTCCCTCCTCGGCGTCGCCGGTGGCCACTACTCCCACCGACACACCAGCCGACCGCCGCCCCGCCGCGCTCACGGGTTGCGGCATGTTGCGCCCTCCCGCTCCGCTGACACCCCAAGATGCCGCAACCCGCGCCCTGGGGCCCTCCAGGTGATTGACCGGCAGGTCCCGGTCGGACCGCAGCGCCCGGGAGCGGTCACGCCGACGGCCGTGAGCGCTGAACGTCGACCGGGGCGAGCGGCCAGGGCCGGGATCGGGTACACGTTTCAACGGCGGGCCAGCCGGCGCGGTCCGAGCCGGTGGCTACGACGTCTGGGCGCGGGTGGTCTTCAAGCCGAGCCAGGTGGCGAGAGCCTCGATCTCGGCGTCGACCTCGGCGGACATCGCCCGGGTGAAGGGAACGTCCTGGTGCAGGGCGTTGACGACGAGGACGCCCGCCTTGCGGTCGGCGGTCGCGTCCAGCTTGCCGACGAGCCGGTCATGGTGGAGTACCGGCAGCGCGAAGTACCCCCACCGGCGCTTGTCCCGGGGCTTGTACATCTCCAACAGGTACTCGTAGCCGAACAACTGCTCGGTGCGTACCCGATCGTGGATCAGCCGGTCGAACGGCGACAGCAGCGCGGTGCGCCCCTCGAACGGCAGCCCGAGGTACGCCGGGTCGACCCGCCAGGTCCCGGGTACGCCCTCGACCTCGGCCTCCTCCCCCGCGACGCCGACGAACGGCGACTCGTTCGGGGTCAGCGTGCCACCGGACCGCGCGATGCCCAGCGCGGCGAGCCGGCGCTCGTCGCGCAGCCCGGCCGCCTCGACCGGATCGAGATCGGGCAGGTCGACCGGGTACACCCGCTCGGGGAGATCCCAGTAGCGTTGCCGTCCCTTTCGGCCGGAAATCGCCACCTCGCCGTGCCGGGCCAGCAGTTCGAGCATCCTGGTGACGTTGCGGTTGTTGGTCCAGCCGCTCGATGGCCACGGAACCACGCTGGTGTCGGGGATGTCCCGGGACAGCAGCGGCCCCTTCGCCGCCAGCACCGCCAGGATGTCCCGGCGAAACGACGCGTTCTGCTCCAGCCAGGCTCGGGCAGACGGGTGGGTCGCGGCGCGGGCCTCGGCGATCGCGGCGGGCAGGTCGCCCGGCGTCCGGATGTAGGCGACGGTCTCGACCAGGTTGCGCTCGACCTCGATCGCCCTGGTCAGGTGCGCGGGCTCATAGGTCGGACCGAGCCGGCTGAACAGCACCAGATCGGCGCTTGGCGCGATGGCCGCCGTGGGATCGAGTTGCAGGATCGTGAGCCGCTCGACGACCTCCACCAGGTCGCTAGGACGCGGCACGGCGAGCAACTGGGCCTGGACCGCGATCCGCCGGGCGTCGTCCCCCGTCAGTCGATGAACGACCACACCACCGACCCTACCCGACCGACCGACTCTCTCAAGATCCCCACCCCACCCCACCCCACCCCGCCCCGCCCCACCCCACCCCGCCCCGCCCCGTTGATCATGAGGTTAGCGGCAGTTTTTGATCTCCAAACTGCCGCTAACCACATGATCAACGAGGTGCAGCCGGGGGGCCGGGGGGCCGGGGGGCCGGGGGGCCGGGGGGCCGGGGGGCCGGGGGGTTAGCCGCGGTTTTGGGGCCAGCGGCGGAGGTCGGACAGGGGGTTGTCGGGGGTACGGCGGGGATCGGGAAGCGGGTCGCGTTCGACCGGGCGGCGGGGGGTGCCGACGAGTTCACGGCTGGGTGGGGTGAAAGCCTGCTCCGGCTGGCCCTCGACCGCCGTGGCGATGGTCCGGGCGACCGCGTCGATCACCCGGGCCTGCACGGCGGCGCCGACGTGGTCGGTCGGGTCGTCCGGGTTGGCGGCGATACCGGCGACCGCGACCTGCGGGGTGAAGCCGACGAAGCTCTCCGTGGCTGCCTGGTCGGAGCTGCCGGTCTTGCCGGCCACCGGGCGCCCGTCGATAATCCGGTTCACCGCGGTGGCGGTACCCCCGTTGCACTGCCCGAAGGCGGACTGCTGACCCACCGGGCAGCGCGCCGCGTCGGTGGCGGCGCGGGCCACGTCGGGGTCCAGCACCTCGTGGCAGTCCGGATCGCCGACCGGCAGCCGCTGACCGTCCGCCGCGGTCACCGACACCACCGGCAGCGGCGCGCAGTACGTCCCCTCGGCCGCCACCGTCGCGTACGCGTTGGCCAGGTCGAGTGGGGTGGTGGCGGCCACGCCGAGGGTGAACGCGCCCCAGTCGGCCGCGTCGTGCTGGGCGAAGTCGGCGTCGGACTCGGCGCGGAAGGTGATGCCCAGCCGCTGGGCCATCTCTACCACCTTCTCCGGCCCGATCTGCTCGGCCAGCCAGACGAAGTAGGTGTTCACCGAGCGGCCGAAGCCGTCCCACATCATCCGGTAGCCGTCCATCCACTCCGGGTTGGAGTTGGCCGGACACCAGCGACCGTCGCAGCTGCTCTCCCCCTCGGCCGGGTACCGGGTGGGCAGCCGACTCGGCGCGTCGAAGCCGGTCGACAGGGTCCGTCCGGATTCCAGCGCGGCGAGCATGGTGAACAGCTTGAAGGTGGAGCCGGCCTGGTAGCCGGCGACACCGGCACCGCCGGAGATCAACGGGTTGACGGTGTTCGGGTAGTTGACCTGCCCGTCGGGGTTGTTGTCGAGGCTGTAGTGCCGGTTGACCGCCATGGCCAGGACGCGACCGGTGCCGGGCTCGACGGCGGCGATCGGTACCGCGCGCGGGTTGTCGTACCCGTAGATGCCGGTGGCCTGACGCTGGGCGGTGGCCTGAATCTGCGGGTCCAGCGTGGTGACCACGGAATACCCGCCGCGTCGCAGCGCCTGCTCCCGCTCCTGCTCGGTGTCGCCGAACTCCGGCTGGGCGACCCACCAGCGGCGTAGGTAGTCGCAGAAGAAGCCCCATTCGTCGCGCCCGCTGGCGGTGGCGGCGCAGCCGTTGGCCTGCTCGCTCGGCTCCAACATCACCTTCCCGGCCCCGGCCTCGGCGGCCTGCTCGGCGGTGATCGCGCCGGTCTCGACCATGGAGTCCAGCACGTACCCCCGGCGCTCCAACGCCGCGTCGGCGTCACCGTCGATCGGGCTGTACGCCTCCGGCGACTGCACCAGGCCGGCGAGCAGCGCCGCCTCGGCGAGGGTCAGGTCGGCCGGCGCCTTGGAGAAGTAACGCTGGCTCGCGGCGGCCACCCCGTACGCCCCGGAGCCGAAGTACGCGATGTTGAGGTAGCGGTTGAGGATCTCGTCCTTGCCGAGACGCTGTTCCAGCGCGTTGGCGTACCGGATCTCCTGGAGCTTGCGGCCGATCGTCGGTTCGGTGGCCGCGGCCCGCTCCGCAGCGGTGCGGCTCGGGTCGGTCTTGAGCACGTTGCGGACGTACTGCATGGTCAGCGTCGAGCCGCCCTGCCCGCTGCCCTCGGTGGCGTTGCTGACCACCGCCCGGAGCATGCCGCGCAGGTCGACCCCGCCGTGGTCGTAGAAGCGCCGGTCCTCGGCGGCCACGATCGCCTGGCGCATCACCGGCGCGATCTCCGCCAGCGCCACGTCGGTCCGGTTGACGTCGTAGAACGTGGTGAGCAACGTCTTGCCGTCGTTGGCATAAAGGTAGGACCGTTGCGGGGTGGCCGGGGTCCGCAACGCGTCGGGCAGCGCGGCGTAGTTCCCGAGCGCCGCCTCCGTGGCGAAACCGAGCAACAGGTTGCCCGGCAGCGCGGCGACCGCCAGGACCAGACCGGCGAGCACGCCGGCCAGCACGACGGTGAGCAGCCGCGACAGCGGCGTAGGGGTGGCCATGGTCCCCAGGATTGCCGCGAATGCCACCTTCCGGCCACCAGAATCGGCCAGTTGTCAGGCAATTCACCGCTATTTGCCAGCCGCTGCTGCGCTTGTCGACGAGCAAATCGCCGGATCCGGTTCGAGCGCCGACAGGCGGCACAGCCAGTCACAGGACAGACAAACGGTTCCGACTCGTCGGCATCCCGGCGTGGCGACGAACGTCGGACAACCGCCGATGAGACCGTCGCGTACGTGCCGCACTCAGGCCGCCGCCAGGGCCGGGCGACTCGGGCGTCACGCCCGTGCCGCACCGGGGTTCCGCCCGGCGATGCGGGTCGACTCGCTTCCCTCAGGCGGTTCCGAGTGGGCCCGCGCCGCCGCCGGGGCCCATCGGCGCGGGCGGACCGGCGGTGGCGACGCTGGCGCTGGTGGCGTCCCGGAGGATCTCCCGGGGCAGCAGGCGGCCCGAGCGGTAGCAGATGCCGATGCCGGAGATCAACACGAAGATAGCGCCAAAGGTCTGCAGCGAACCGATCAGCGCGCCGCCGAGGCCAAGCAGCGGGCTGGCGATCATCAGCATCGCCCCGTCCCCGATGCTGAACATCCCCGAACGCGCCACCGCCCACCCGGTCAGCAACCAGCCGGCGCTGTAGCAGGTGGCACCGACCAGCACCAGCGAACGGGCGCTGGTGCCGAAGACCGGGGTGTGCTCGGACAGGCCCGCGAAGGGCAGCATCAGCACCGTACCGGCGATGCTGACCAGCAGGCCGGACACTGCGGCGTGGCGGCTGCGGGTGGCGGCCAGCAGCCCGGTCAGGCCGAGCAGGGCCAGCAGGCCGAGCCAGACCGCGGCCACCCAACCGATCAGGTACAGGGCCCGACCCTCGGCCGGATACGGATCGTTGCCCACCCCACCGTCGCTGGCCATCGCCACCGCGCCGTAGAGGATCGCGTACGCCGGCAGCAACCAGACCGCAGCGCGGGCCAGCCGCCGCAGCGACCAGGCCCAACTGGCGTTGGTGGCGGGTCTGGGTGGTGCCGGCTCGTCGACGAAGGGGAGGACGCCGAACCCCCCACCGGTACGCCGGGTGCCGATCGGCCCCTGCGGGTCGTGGGCTCCGGGCACCTCCGGCGTGGACCACAGCCGCCGCACTGGCTCCATGCGTCACCTCGCTCACCTGCGGACGGTTCCGGGACCCGCCGAGGTGCCCCGATGCCTGGCCACCACCCGCACTAGGACCGATCGTGGCAGGCAGCGGGCCACTTAATGAGCATTTCTCGCATTTGTCGTCGGATCCGAGCCGCGCGGCGGAATCCCACCCCGCCACAGCGCGAGACCACCGGTCCAGACGCCGGTCGGAGCCGGCCCGAGACGCGGCATCCCGCGCCAACCAGCCACACGGAGACCGCAAGATGCGGCATCTCGGGCCCACCGGCCGCACGGAGACCGCAAGATGCGGCATCTCGGGCCGACCCGACCACGCGCAGGCCACACCCGCATCCAGGTCGTCTCGGACGCGAACCGGGCCAGGACGCGAACCGGGCCAGGACGCGAACGGCCCGAACCGCCGAAGCGGTTCGGGCCGACAGCACCGGATCGGATCAGCCGCGCTCGCGCTGATCCGAGGTGTCGTTGAGCAGGGCAGCCGGGGAAACCGGCTCCGGCGCGGGCAGCCCCTGCGGGCTGTTGCCGCCGGTGGCCTGCGCCTCGGCTACGCGTACCTCGTTGTGGATCTCCTGGGCCGCCGCGGCGGCGGCCTGCGCGGCCTCCGCGGCCTCCCGCTCGACGGCGCTGGCATCGTCGGAGGCTTCCTTGCTTGGCGCGTCACCGACCATCTGGCCCAGACCGCCGAGTGCGCCGCCCATACCTTCGAGGGCCTTGGTCAGCTCGGTCGGCACGATCCACACCTTGTTGGCCGTGCCGTTGGCGATCTGCGGCAGGGCCTGGAGGTACTGGTAGGCGAGCACCTTCTGACTCGGATTGGCCTGGTGGATAGCGTCGAACACGGTACGGATCGCCTTCGCCTGACCCTCGGCCTGCAGGATCCGGGCCTGCCGGTCACCATCGGCGCGCAGCACCGCCGCCTGCTTCTCACCCTCGGCCGAGAGGATCTGCGACTGCTTGTGCCCCTCGGCGTTCAGAATCGCGGCCCGGCGGTCCCGCTCGGCACGCATCTGCTTCTCCATCGAATCGCGGATGCTCGGCGGCGGCTCGATCGCCTTGATCTCCACCCGGGTCACCTTGATGCCCCAGCGGCCGGTGGTCTCGTCCAGCACGCCGGAGAGGTGCCGGTTGATCTCCTCCCGGCTGGTCAGCGCCCGCTCCAGGTCCAACGAGCCGATCACGTTACGCAGCGTGGTGACGGTCAGCTGCTCGATCGCCTGGAGGAAGTTGGAGATCTCGTAGGTGGCCCGGACCGAGTCCACCACCTTGAAGTAGAGGACGGTGTCGATCGAGACGACCAGGTTGTCCGAGGTGATCACCGGCTGCGGCGGGAAGCTGACCACCTGCTCGCGCATGTCGACCTTGGTGCGTACCGCGTCGATGAACGGCACGAGAATGTTGAGGCCGGGATTCAGCGTGCGCTTGTACCGGCCGAGCCGCTCGACGACGTCCTGACGCTGCTGCGGCACGATCCGCACCGACTTGGCCAGGGTGACCACGACGATCAGCGCCACTGCTATCAATAGGGCGGGAACTACGAACTCCATCCGTTCACCTTTCCGCTTCGGGTAGCTCATTAGGAGTGGTGACGTCCCGCCAGACCAGGGCTACCGCTCCCTTGACCTGGATAACCTGCACCCGCTCGCCGGGTGCGAAAACCTGGGTGGCGTCATAGGCGCGGGCGCTCCACACCTCGCCGTCGATCTTCACCATGCCCCGGTCGGCGTCCACCTGCTCAAGTACCAGGGCGGTGGAGCCCTCGATCGCCTCGACCCCGAAGGTGGTGTCGCCGCTGTCGGAGCTGGTCTGCTTGTGTCGTTGGATGACCGGCCGCGCGGCGAACACGGTAAGTGCGGAGACGACCGCGAAGACCACCGCCTGCACGGCCACCGGCGCACCCAGCGCGGCGGCGCCCGCAGCGGCGAACGCGCCGACCGCGAACATGATCAGGAACAGGGTCGCCGTGAAGATCTCAGCGACCGCCAGCACCACACCCAGCACGATCCACAACACGGCATCCACGTAACGATCGTGACACGTCCGTGCACGTGTCATCGAACTGTCATGATCTTAGGGCGACCCACCCCGACATCGAGGGAGACTTCGTGCCCCTGCGTCCCGAAACCACCCGGCAGGTCGACGCTCTGGTGGCCGACGCGCAGTCCGCCGGCCACGTCCCATCGCTGATCATCGGCGTGGTGCGCGACGGTGCGCTGGCCCATCTGGCCGCCGCCGGCACGCAGCCGCTCCCCGGCGCCGATCTCCAGTACCGGATCGGTTCGATCACCAAGACGATGACGGCCGTACTGGTCATGCAGGAACGCGACGCCGGCCGGCTGGCACTGGACGACCCACTGCGCCGACACCTGCCAGAGGCCGCGGCGGCCGGACCGGCCACCCTGCGGCAGTTGCTCGGACACGCCGGCGGCCTGCAACGCGAACCCGACGGGCCGTGGTGGGAACGCACCGAGGGCGTCGACCTGGCCGCCCTGCTGGCCGGGTTCGGCGTCACGAAGGTCGCGCACCCGCCGCACCGCGTCTGGCACTACTCGAACCTGGCGTACGGGCTGCTCGGCGGCGCGCTGGAGCGGATCACCGGCACTCCCTGGGCGCAGCTGGCGCAGGAGCGGATCCTGGAGCCGCTCGGACTACACCGCACCACCTACGCCGCCACCGAGCCGTTCGCCCGTGGATACGTGCTGCACCCCTGGCACGACACGCTGCGGGAGGAGCCACGGACCGACAGCCGGGCGATGGCGCCGGCCGGTCAGCTCTGGTCAACCGTCACCGATCTCGCCCGCTGGGCGGCCTTCCTCGCCGACCCGGATCCGGCCGTCCTCAGCCCCGCCACCGTCGACGAGATGTGCGCTCCGGTGATCCTCAGCGACCTCGACGCCTGGCGCGGCGGATACGGCCTCGGCATCCAACTCACCCGCGACGGCGACCGGGTCCACGTCGGGCACGGCGGCTCCATGCCCGGCTACGTCGCCACGCTGGCCGTGCACCGTCCCAGCCGCACCGGCGTCGTCGGCTTCGCCAACGCGTACGGCTTCCGCACCGGCGGGATCGGGCCGCTCGGCCACCGGATCCTCACCCACGTGCTCGACGCCGAGCCCGTGCCGACCCGGCCGTGGACACCGGCCGAGGCCCCACCGCCGGCCGACCTGGCTCCGCTGACCGGCCGCTGGTGGTGGATGGGCACGGCGCTCGACGTCAGCTGGGACCGGGCGGGCGGCGAACTGGTCGGCACCCTGCGCGGCGACCGGGTCAGCCGCTACGCCCCGGAGGGCCCCGACCGGTGGCGCGGCGTCAGCGGCGTCGAGAACGGCGAGGTGCTGGCGGTGCTGCGCGACGAGGCGGGCCGCCCGGTCGCCCTGGACATCGCCACCTTCGTCTTCACCCGTGACCCGGACGACGAACCCTGACGGTCCGCCCGGTCGTCGGCACCGTCACGGCGCGGTGGACCGGACCACCACCGCGTCGGGCACCTGCGACGTCGGCGACGGGGGCAGGGGAGTCGGTGGCGTCGGCCGTTGCCGGGACAGTCGGCGCACGGCGGTGTTGAGCACCGCGATCAGCGGTACGGCGACAAGCGCGCCGACGATGCCCTCCAGCACCACTCCGGCGGCCACCGCCAGCACCACGGGCAACGGGTGCAGCGCCACCGCCCGACCCATGATCCACGGTTGCAGGACGTTGCCCTCCACCTGCTGCACCACGACGACCGCACCGAGAATGATCAACGCGGTGACCCAGCCGCCGTCCACCAGGGCCACCAGGACCGCGACCGCGCCGGACAACGTCGCGCCGACGATCGGGATGAACGCGCCGAGAAACACCAGCGCCGTCAGCGGGAAGGCGAACGGCACATCGAACACCACCAGTGCGATGCCGATGCCCACCGCGTCGATGAACGCCACCAACACCGTGGCGCGTACGTAGGCGACCAGGGTCCGCCAGGAGGCCCGCCCGGCGTCGTTGACCCGCCAGCGGGCGGCGACCGGGAACATCCCGACCAGGAACCGCCAGATCCGGTCCCCGTCGCGGAGGAAGAAGAACGTGGCGAACAGCACCAGCAGTGCGCCGGTGAACACCTCGACCACGGTGCCGGCGGTCGCGATCGCGTTGCTGGTCAGCGCCTGCGAATTCTCGTTGACCCAGTCCTGCCCGGACTCGATGTAGCTGTCGAGCTGGGTGTCGGAGAGGTTCAGCGGTCCGTCGCGCAGCCAGTCCTGGATCTGCCCGATGCCGGCCGCGGCGCTGGAAGTCAGCTCGGGCAGGCCCGCGATGAACTCGTTGACCACAAGCGTCAACGTGCCGATCACCGCGGCCAGCCCGCCGATGAGCACCACGGCCGTGGCCAGCGTACGTGGGAACCGGGCGCGCAGCAGCCAGCCGACGGCCGGCGCCAGCAGGGCGGCGAGCAGCAACGCCACAAGCAACGGCACGATGACGACGCGGATCGCGCCGAAGACGCGCAGCAGTCCCCAGCCGACGATCCCGATGACGATGAGCCGCCACGACCAGGCGGCGGCGATCCGCAGCCCTCTCGGCACGTCCGCGTCGTCCTGGCTCGCCGTGGAGACGGCACCGTCGTCGGTCGGCGTCACCGGGTCGACGATGAACCGATCCCGCTCGGCACGCCGCGCCTTCTCCCGCTCGCGGGTCGCACGCACCGACTCGCGTCCCGTCGCGTACGCCTGACGCAACAGCCGTCGCAGCTGCTCTAACCGGCTCACGTGCGTACCCCCGGGGGGTGGTAGGGATCAGGCCGTTCACGGTAGCGGTCGACGACCTCGCGGGTGCGGCCGGCGGCTCAGTCCGCTTCGGTCACGAAGTCGATCAGCCGCTCCATCGCGTTGATCAGCGGCGTCTCCACGTCGGCGAAACTGTCCACCCGGGACAGGATGTGCCGCCACATGTCGGCCGGTCCGGCGACACCGAGCGCGGTGCAGACACCTTCCTTCCAGGGCCGTCCCGGTGGCACCACCGGCCACGCCGCGATGCCCAGCGCGGCCGGTCTCACCGCCTGCCAGACGTCGACGTAGGGGTGACCGGTGACCAGGACGTGCGGCGAGTTGACCCGGGCCACGATGCGGCTCTCCTTGGAGCCGGGCACGAGGTGGTCGACAAGCACACCGAGCCGACGGCCCGAACCCGGTCCGAAGTCGCGTACCTCGGCGTCGAGCGCGTCGATGCCGGACAGCGGTTGCACCACCACACCCTCGACGCGCAGGTCGTCGCCCCAGATCCGCTCGACCAGGGCGGCGTCGTGCACGCCCTCGACCCAGATCCGGCCGGCTCGGGCGACCCGGGCGCGGACCCCGTCCACCGCGACCGACCCGGACGCGGTACGCCGCCGGGCAGCCGGCACCGGCGGCCGGGTGGGACGGCGCAGGGTGACCGGGCGGCCGTCAAGCAGGAACGCCGCCGGCAACAGCGGAAAGTTACGCCGACGACCGTGCCGGTCCTCCAGCACCACCGCGCCGGATTCGAAGCCGACGACCGCCCCGCAGAAGCCGGATTCGGCGTCCTCGACCACCAGGTCCGCTTCGGCGTCGACCTCCGGGGTCACCTTCCGCCGCCGCCAGTCCCCCGCCAACACGTCCTCGCCGTACCGCCGCCCCATCCCGCCACGCTAGTCCCCTCCACCCCCACCCCCACCCCCGACACACCCCACCCCCAGCCAGACGAACGCGATCATGCAGTTGTGGCACGTGGCAAAAGCCGTGAAAAGTAACGAATCGCGTGCCACAACTGCATGATCGGCGCGACGGGGAGGCGGCGGCCCGGCAGTCGAGACACGGACGGGCGTCACCACGTACTCTTTCGGCATGTCCACCCCCGCTGCGGGTGCGGCCATCCTCGCGCCGCGCCGGTCGAGCCGGTTCGTTGCCTGGGTGCGCGCGTGGCGCGCCGGGCTGGTGCCGTTCGACGAAGTCGCCGACGCCGTCGCCGGCACCGAGGAGCATTTGGTCGCCGACGCGCCCGGCACCTGGACCGACGTACCGCTGCGGGACGCGCTGCCCACCCTGGCCAAGCTCTCGCCGGACGAGATCCGGCTGGTGCTGCCGGCGCCGGGCGACCCACGCGGCCTGCCCGGCCCGGGCGACTTCGCCGGTGCCGCGCTGCTCGCCGGCGAGGCCGTGATAGCCGGCGGGCTGGGGCTGATCCCCGAGGTACGCGTACACACCTCCGGTTCCGGCGACACCTTCGAGACGGTGCTCTGGCGAGTGCACCCGCTGCCGGCGAACGCTCCCGCCGCCTGCCTCACCCTGCCCGGCGCCGCCGAGGCGGAGGCGGAGCTGGCCGCCGCGCTGGCCGACACCACCGCCGCGCTCACCCGCCTCGACGTGGCCCAGTGGCGTCCGGAGCTGGCCGGCGCCCTGGAGGCGTTGCGTCGCCCCGACGGCACCACCGACCTGCCCCCCGGGTTCGACCCGCGCTCGCGCCGGCTGTTCGCCCGCGCCGCCGTGCTCGACCGGGTGCTCGCCCTGGCCGGGCACGCGGCGCCCGGTGGCGCGGTCAACAACTACGAGGCCCAGCAGCGCGACGCCGCCCTGCGCCCGCTCACCGCCGCCTGCCGCCAGGCCCTCGTGGCCGCCTGCAACGCCCCCCTGCGACCCTGAATCGCCGCCCGGCGGGGGTCAGACCTCGTCGATCAGGTCGGCGACCGAGTTGACGATGCGGGAGGGGCGGTACGGGTAACGCTCCGCCTCCGCCCGGGAGCTGATCCCGGTCAGCACCAGGATGGTCTCCAGCCCGGCCTCCAGGCCGCAGAGGATGTCGGTGTCCATCCGGTCACCGATCATCGCGGTGCTCTCCGAGTGCGCGTTTATGGTGTTCAGCGCCGATCGCATCATCATCGGATTGGGCTTGCCGACGAAGTACGGCTCCACTCCGGTGGCCTTGGAGATCATCGCGGCCACCGAGCCGGCGGCCGGCAGGGCGCCCTCCACCGAGGGTCCGGTGGCGTCGGGGTTGGTGCAGATGAACCGCGCCCCGTCGTTGATCAACCGGACCGCCTTGGTGATCGCCTCGAAGCTGTAGGTGCGGGTCTCCCCCAGCACCACGTAGTCGGGGGCGAAGTCGCTGAGCACGTAGCCCACCGCGTGCAGGGCGGTGGTCAGCCCTGCCTCCCCGATGACGTACGCGGTGCCGCCCGGCCGCTGGTCGGCCAGGAACTGGGCGGTGGCCAGGGCGGACGACCAGATTGCCTGCTCCGGCACGTCCAGGCCCATCCGGGCCAACCGGGCCTGCAGATCACGCGGGGTGTAGATGGAGTTGTTGGTCAGCACCAGGAACGGCTTGCCGGAGGCACGCAGCCGCTTGACGAACTCCGGCGCGCCCGGCACCGGCTGGCCCTCGTGCACCAGCACCCCGTCCATGTCGCTGAGCCAGCTCTCGACGGGCTTACGGTCCTGCATGGTCATCCTCAGGGGTGTCGTCGGGTTCGCCGGGCGGTCAGGACGGACGGCGGGCTGAGACGCAGCAAACCGTGGGACAGGTGTCCCACATCGGCAGGTCACCCAGCCGACGGCGCAACTCGACCCCGTTGGGGGCGATCCGTTCCCGCACCAGTTCCCGCACCATGGTCACGTAGCGCGGGTCGGTGCCGGGGGTGCCGGCGCGGACGAAGTCCACCCCGAGCCGCTTGGCCGTGTCCAACGCCTCGGTGTCCAGGTCCCACACCACCTCAAGGTGGTCGGAGACGAAACCGATCGGGCTGACCACCACCCCGGTCACGCCCTGCTCGGCAAGCGTCTCCAGGTGGTCGTTGATGTCCGGCTCCAGCCACGGGACGTGGGGCGGGCCGGAACGGCTCTGCCAGACCAGGTCGTACGGCAGGTCCGGGGCCGCCGCCGCGTGCACCAGCCGGGCCGTCTCGGCGAGTTGGGCGGTGTACCGGCCGCCGTGCGGTCCGGCGCTGTCCGCCGCCGAGATCGGCACCGAGTGCGCGGTGAACACGAGCCGGGTGCTGTCCCGGCGCGCCGGGTCGAGCTGGGCCAGCGCGGAGCGCACCGCGTCGGCGTGCGGCTCGACGAAGCCGGGATGATCCCAGAACTGGCGCAGCTTCTCGATCACCGGCGCGTCCGGACCGACCGCAGCCCGCGCGGCGGTGATGTCCTCCTGGTACTGCCGGCACGAGGAGTACCCGCCGAAGGCGCTGGTGACGAACGCCAACGCCCGTCGTACGCCGTCGTCACGCATCTGGGCCACCGTGTCGGCGAGCATCGGATCCCAGTTCCGGTTGCCCCAGTACACCGGCAGGTCGAGCCCGTTGGCGGCGAAGTCGTCGCGGACCGCCGCCAACAGCTCCCGACACTGCTGGTTGATCGGGGAGACCCCGCCGAAGTGCTGGTAGTGCTCGGCGACCTCGGCCAGCCGCTCCGGCGGGACGCCCCGCCCCCGGGTCACGTTCTGCAGGAACGGCAACACGTCGTCGGGCCCCTCCGGGCCGCCGAAGGACACCAGCACCACCGCGTCGTACACCATGGGCCCATTCTTGCCGGTGGCCTGCGGCGTCCCGGCAACGCCCCCGGGTTCCGGTCGTTGACAGCGCCCCGGCGACGCCTCAGGCGCCGACCGCGTGGTAGCCGCCGTCGACGTGCACGATCTCTCCGGTGGTCGCCGGGAACCAGTCCGACAGCAGCGCGAGACAGGCCCGGGCGGCCGGTTCCTGGTCGGTGAGGTCCCAGCCCAGCGGGGCACGCCCGGCCCAGGCGTCCTCGAACTGCTCGAAGCCGGGGATGGACTTCGCGGCCATGGTGCGCAGCGGCCCGGCGGCCACCAGGTTGCTCCGGATGCCCTGCTTGCCCAGGTGCAGGGCGAGGTAGCGGGAGGCCGACTCCAGCCCGGCCTTGGCCACGCCCATCCAGTCGTACACCGGCCACGCCTGAGTGGCGTCGAAGGTCAGGCCGACCACCGAGCCGCCCGGCGACATCAGCGGCAGCGCCGCGACCGCCAGGGACTTGTAGGAGTACGTCGAGACGTGCAGCGCCGTCGACACGTCCTCCCAGGAGGCGTCGAGGAACCCGCCACCGAGGCAGCTCTGCGGGGCGAACCCGATCGAGTGGACCACCCCGTCGAGGCTGTCGACGTGCTCGCGGACCTTGTCGGCCAGCCCGGCGAGGTGCTCCGGGTCGGTCACGTCCAGCTCGATCACGGGCGCCGGCTCGGGCAGCCGCTTGGCGATCCGCTCCACGAGTGACAGTCGGCCGTAACCGGTGAGCACGACCTGGGCGCCGTTCTCCTGAGCGAGCTTGGCCACCGAGAAGGCGATCGAGGCGTCGGTGATGACGCCGGTGACGAGCAGCCGCTTACCGGCCAGCAGTCCGGACATTAGCTCATTCCTCCGTGCTCAGGATTCAGTGACCCATGCCCAGGCCACCGTCGACCGGGATGACCGCGCCGGAGACGTACCCGGCGCTGTCGCCCGCCAGCCAGGTGACCACCGCCGCCACCTCGTCCGGGCTGGCCATCCGGCCCGCCGGGATCGACTTGAGGATCTCGTCCTTACGCTGGTCGGTCAGCCCGGCGGTCATGTCGGTCTCGATGAAGCCCGGCGCGACAACGTTGGCGGTGATGTTCCGGCCACCCAGTTCCCGGGTGATCGAACGGGCCACCCCGACCAGGCCAGCCTTGCTGGCCGCGTAGTTGACCTGACCGGCGCCACCGGACAGGCCGACCACCGAAGAGACGAAGATCATGCGCCCCCACCTGGCCCGCAGCATCTTCCCGGAGGCCCGCTTGGCGCAGCGGTACGCGCCGGTCAGGTTGGTGTCCAGCACCCGGGTGAACTGCTCCTCCGACATGCGCAGCAGCAGCGTGTCGTCGGTGATGCCCGCGTTGGCGACCAGCACCTCCACCGGCCCCAGCTCCGCCTCGACCGCCGTGAAGGCCGCTTCGACGGACTCGCCGTCGGTGATGTCGCACTGCACGCCGAACAGTCCGTCGGGGGCTCCGCTGCCCCGGTGAGTGATCGCCACCCGGTCACCCTGCTTGGCAAAGGCCTCGGCGATGGCCCGACCGATCCCCCGGTTGCCTCCGGTAACCAGCACAGTTCGCGACACGGTACGTCCCCTCCCAATGATCGCTGCGGCTTGGAGACTAGGCGCTACCGCACGGTAATCACTAACCCGCCGGGCGTCATACCCGGGTACCACTGGATGGATCACTCCGTGGTCGCACGACGGAGTCCGTCAATCGAACTACCCTGCCGGGATATGGACCGCAGTACCGTCGGTGCCGCCCTGACCGGGCTGCGCCGCACCGTGGCGGGGCCGGACTATCCGGCGCGGCGCCGACCACTGGACCGGTTGCGACACCGGCCCGGCACCGTCGCCGTCCTGCGGACGCTCGGGCTGCTGGCGCTGCTCGGGCTGGCCGCGGTCACTGCGCACTTCCTGCTGGACACCCGGCGCCTGCCCGTCGCCACCGCGTGGGTCATCGCGCTGCTCACCGTCGCACCGCTGCCCCTGCTGCCCAACCGACCGCTGCTGGCCTGGCGGATCATGCTCATCGGACAGCTGTTCGGCACCTTCAACCGACGCTCGACGGACCACGCCGTGGTGCTGAGCCCCGCCACGTACGAGGTTTGGCCGTGGAACCCGACGCAGGTCCTGGTCATCATCGTCGTGCTGGTCACCGTGGCCGCGCGGGTCGACCGGACCGTGCTCGCCTGGACAGGACTGTTCAGCCTGATCCCGGTCTGGATGTTCGTGCCGCCGGGCAACCAGGTGGCCGTCACCCTGCTGTTCGTGGTGCTGCTCATCGTCGGCGACCTGCTGCGGCACAACCTGCTCACCAGACGGGCCCTGACCGAGCAGGCCGAGCTGAGCGAGTTGGAGAAGGCCCGGCGGGCGGTGCTGGAGGAACGCACCCGCATCGCCCGGGAGATGCACGACGTGGTCGCACACCACATGTCGCTGATCGCCGTCCAGGCCGAGACCGCGCCGTACCGACTCGCCGTGCCCGAACCGACCCGCGCCGAGTTCACCGCCATCGCCGAGGCCGCCCGGGCGGCACTCACCGACATGCGGCGGCTGCTGCGCGTACTGCGCAGCGATACGGAGGATCCCTGGACCGCCCCGCAGCCGACGCTGGCTGAGTTACCGACGCTGGTGGCCGCCGCACGGCGGGCCGGCATGACCGTGGAACTGGACGACAACGTCGCCGCCGAGCCACCGGCCCCGGTCGGGCTGGCCGCGTACCGGATCGTGCAGGAGGGACTGGCCAACGCGGCCCGCCACGCGGCCGGCGCCGAGGTGCGCGTCACGGTCCGCGATCGCCCCGGCACCCTCACGGTACGCGTCCAGAACGCCGCCGGCGGAACTCCGGCCGGCGCCGACACACGTGGTGGCGGGCAGGGACTGACCGGCATGCGGGAGCGGGTCCTCGCCCTCGGCGGCAGCTTCACGGCCTGTCCCACCGCCGACGACGGCTACGTCGTCGAGGCGCTACTGCCGGCTGACCCGCAACCATCCGACGAGCCAACGGACGGGACATCATGATCCGGGTGCTGATCGCCGACGACCAGGCGATGGTTCGGCAGGGCTTCGGTGCCCTGCTGGCCGCCCAGCCCGACCTGCTGGTGGTCGGCGACGCCGCCGACGGCGCCCAGGCGGTCGCCCAGGCCCGCCGACTCGACCCCGACGTGGTGCTGATGGACGTGCGGATGCCGGTACTCGACGGGCTCGCCGCGACCCGCAAACTGCTCGGCGGCGGGCCGACCGACCGGCCCCGCGTGCTCATCCTCACCACCTTCGACCTGGACGACTACGTCTACGAGGCGCTGCGCGCCGGTGCCAGTGGCTTCCTGCTCAAGGACGCCCCCGCCGGCGACCTGATCCACGCGGTACGCGTCGTCGCGGGCGGTGACGCGCTGCTCGCCCCGACCGTCACCCGCCGCCTGATCGCCGAGTTCGCGGCCCGGCCACACCGGCAGCGGCCCCGACCCACCGCTCTCGCCGCACTCACCCCACGCGAGACCGAGGTGCTGCGGCTGATCGCCCAGGGACGCTCCAACGGCGAGATCGCGGCGGAGCTGGTCGTCGCGGAGCAGACCGTCAAGACCCACGTGGGCCGGATCCTGGCCAAGCTCCAGTTGCGCGACCGCGCCCAGGCCGTCGTGCTCGCCTACGAGACCGGTCTGGTCGCCGCCGGAGAGTAGCTCCAGCGTGGTAGCCACGAACGGTTCCCCGGGTTGACGACCGGCACCACACCGCCGACACATCCTGCCCTTCACGACCGGGTGGAGGGAGTACGTGATGGTGGGCGGCACGTTGTTACGACTGGGCCTCGCGGCGGTGCTGGCGACCGGGCTGGTACGGCCACCGACGGTCCCACCCGACCCCGCGCCGGCCGGCTTCGTCGAGGCGTACCCGTCGACCGCCGCCGCGCTGGACGCCGCCGGCCCGCCGTACACCCACTGGGCCGCGCAGGGACGACGGTTCCTGGCCTTCGACCCACGCGGTGACGGTCGGGCCGTCGAGGTTCTCGGTGACCTGGCCACGGCCGATCGGATCGCGGTGCTGGTGCCCGGCGTCGGAACCCGGCTGGCCGACTTCGATCGAGGGCTGGGTGGCGTCTCCCAGCGCGCCCCGGCCCGGCAGGCCCGAGACCTGCTTGCCGCGTTGCAGGCCGCCGATCCGCAGGCCCGGGTGGCCGTGCTGGCCTGGCTCGGCTACGACCCGCCCGACGGTATCGTCACGGCAGCCATCCCGGCCGCCGCCCGTCGCGGTGCCGACCGGCTCGGCGACGACCTGCGCACACTGGCCCGGCGGCTGCCGGCGGCCCGCATCACGTTGGTGGGTCACAGCTACGGCGCGCTGGTCGTCGGGTTGGCTGCCATGGACGCCCCGCCGCAGGTCACCGACGTGGTCACCCTCGGCGGTGTGGGCGTCGGTGCGGGGCACGCCGACGATTTCGGGCCGATTCGGGTTTGGACGGCCGAGGCACCGGACGACTGGATCCGACGGTTGCCGCAGCGACGCGTCCTCGGGCTGGGACATGGTCGACGACCAGGTACACCCGCCTTCGGCGGCCGACCGATACCTGTCGACGCCACCGGTCACGACGGGTACCTGCGGCCCGGTGGGCCGACCCTGACCGCGATCGTCGCGGTGGTGTTGCACGGCGCCACGCAGTCGCACGGCAGTCGCTCGACGCCACCGACCTCCGGGCACGCCGCCGCGGCGGGGAGCGGCCGGACGACGGGACAGACCCGATGAGCGACCGCGACACCGCTCACCGATCGGCTCGGGACCCCCTGGTTGACGGCCTGCGCGCCGTCGCGGTCGCCGGAGTGGTGCTCGGTCACTGGCTCGTCACCGGCCTGGTGCTCGACACCGAAGGCGCGTTGAACCTGGCCAGCCCGCTGACCGCCATGCCGGCCCTGGCCCCGCTCAGTTGGGTGTTGCAGACCCTGGGGCTGTTCTTCTTCGCCGCCGGTCACGCCTCCGCCCGTTCGGCGGACCGGCACCCCGGAGCCGGTTGGCTGGGACACCGGCTGCGGCGGCTGCTCCTGCCGGCGGTCGCGCTGCTCGGTACCGGGTCGGCCGTACTGCTGGCCGCTGCCGTCGCCGGTGTCGCCGACGACACCCTGTCGGTGGCGCTGACCCTGGCCATCAGTCCCCTGTGGTTCCTGGCCCCCCTGCTGGCCCTGGTGGTGCTCACCGGTCCGCTGCGCGCCGCCGTACGCCGCTGGGGCATTTTGCGCTGCGCGGTCACCGCGACGGCCGTGGTGGCCGGCGCCGACCTGGCCGTGCGGCTGCTGCCGGCCGGCGCCTGGCTGCCACCGGTGACGGTGCTGGCCGCCTGGGCCGTGCCGTATCTGCTGGGACTGGCCCATGCCGACGGCCGGCTGAGCCGAGGGCGTGAAGTCCGTTGGCTGGTCGCCACGGGGGCCGTTGGACTGGCCGCCGTACTCGCTCTCGGCTACCCGGTCAGCGCGGTCGGGGTCCCCGGCGACGGCCGATCCAATCTCGATCCGCCATCGCTGCTCGTGGTGGCGCTCGCGGTCACCCAGACAGGTCTCGGCCTGTTGGCCCGGCCGACGCTGGTCCGACTGCTGTGCCGGCCGTTGCCCCGCCGGCTGACCGATGGGATCAACCGGCATGCGGTACGCGTCTACCTCTGGCACCAACCGGTGCTGGTCGCGGTGGTGGTGCTCGCCGCGCACGGCGGGACCGCGCTGCCGGGGCTGCACACCGCGCCGGACGATCCGACCTGGCTGCTGGCCCGGATCGGTTGGCTGCCGGTGCTCACCGCCGTGCTGGTGCTGCTTGTCCGACGCCGGAAGCCCCGGCTGAGGACGGCATCCGTCGGCGCCGGCCGGGCCGCCGACGACCGATGAACGGGGGCGCCTCGTCGGCCGGTCGGCCGAATGTGCCGGACGCGCACCCCGGGTGTACGATGATCGACGTTTGCGGGTCGCTCGGCGGTCCGCGTCGCCCCGGAAGCCGACCGCAGGAGGTGATCGCTGTGCGAGATAGCGATCCTCCCAGTCGTGGCCGGGCCGACCGCCAGCCACGCTGAGCCCCGCTCCGCCTGAGCTGGCACCGCTCTCCCGCGCATCCGTCCCGCCGCCCGGCTCCCCTGCCGGGGCGGCCGATCGGACGGGTGCCGCCGGAAAGCACCCGGTCACGACTTCGCGTGTGCGCGTCCCGATCCACCCCTCCCGCGGCCCCCTCTGCCCGGGCCGCCAGTCGCCACGTCGGAGCTGTCATGAGCCGCTACGTCGCCCCGCTGGGCTTCACCCTCGCCGCCGTCTGGGTAGCCGTCCTCTTCTTCCTGGCCAGCGCCACCCACTAACCCACCCACCCCCTAACACCCACCCACCCACCCGCCCAACCGCCCGTCCACCTCCGTTGATCATGAGGTTAGCGGTCGGTTTGATCTTCAAAAGTGCCGCTAACCTCATGATCAACGGGGCTCTGGTGGCGGTCAGATCATGCGGGAGGACCAGAGGAGGCTGAACGCCCCGGCGCAGAGGGCCAGCAGCAGGGCTATGCCGGCGTACCACTGGGTGATCTCTCTCGGCTCGGTGCGGAAGCCGATCGAGCTGCCCATGTCCTGGTACACCTGCTTCAGCTCGTTGACGGTGGCCGCCTCGTAGAAGTAGCCCTCCGTGGCCTCGGCCAACTCGGCCAGGGCCAGGCGGTCCACCGGCACCCGCTGCAACTGACCACCGATGTCCACGTGCCCGGAGTCGGTGCCGAAGGCGATCGTGGAGACCGGCACGTTCGCCGCCTGCGCCGCGGCGGCCGCCTCCTCCACCGACCGTCCGGCCGTCCGGAAGCCGTCGGAGAGCAGCACGATCCGGGCCGGCGGGATACCGGCCGCACCGTCGGCCGGCACCGACCGGATCGCCTCCAGGCAGGTGAAGACCGCCTCGCCGGTGGCCGTCGCCTCCGCCAGCACCAGCCCGTCGATGGCGCTGGTCACCGCCGGACGGTCCTTGGTCGGCGGCACCAGCACGTTCGCCGACTTGGCGAACGAGACCAACCCCAGGTTGTACGTCTCCGGCAGTTCCGCGACGAACTGCATGGCCGCTTCCTGGGCCGCCTCCAGCCGGTTCGGCGGCACGTCGTCGGCCTGCATCGACAACGACACGTCGATGGCCAGCATGACGGTGGCCCGCTCCAGCGGTTCCCGGGTGTCGACCGCGGGCCGGGCCAACGCGCCGGCCAGCACCAGCAGGGCCAACAGGAACGCGGTGGCCGGCAGGTGCCGGCGCCAGCCGAGCCCCTTCGGCGCCACGGTACGCAGCAGGTCCACGTTCGTGAACCGCAGCGCGTAGTCGCGCCGGCGCAGCTGCCGCCAGACGTACAGCGCGGCGAGGGCGAGCACCGGCAGCACGGCCAGCAGCCACCACGGTTGCAACAGTCGAATCATCGTGTCGTCCCCCGGGTGCGGGCGTGCCGCTGGGCGGCAACGAAACGCACCATGTCCAGCAGCCAGTCTCGATCGGTACGCAGACGCAGGTGCGCGGCGCCTGCGGCACGCAACGCGGCGGAGATCTCCGCCCGCTGGGCCGCGGCGGCCGCCGCGTAACGGTGCCGCAGGCTCGGGTCGGCGGTCTGCACCTCGTGCAGCTCGCCGGTCTCCGGGTCGACCACCGGAAGCACCCCGACGTCGGGCAGTTCCAGCTCCCGCGGATCGACCACCTCGATCGCCAGCAGATCCTGTCGTACCCGCAGCTTGCGCAGCGGACGCGCCCACTGGGCCGGCGGGGCGAGGAAGTCGGAGATGACCACGGCCACCCCGCGCCGCCGGGGTGGCCGGTTGAGCATGTCGATGAGCGCGCCGAGGTCACCGCGCCCCGGTCGGATCTCGGTGCCGGCGATGGCCCGCAGCATGCCCTGGGCCTCCTTGCGTCCGGACCGGGCGGGCAACCGGACCAGTCGCCCCGGGCCGGCCGGTGGCGCCTGCCGCCGGCCACGGCGGGGCACCGGCATGTCGCCGCCGCTGCCGACGACCGCACCGATCCGGTTGCCGCCCCGCACGGTCAGGTGGGTGATCGCCGCTGCCGCCGCGATCACGATGTCCCGCTTGAGCCACCGGCCGGTACCGAAGTCGAGGCTCGCCGACAGGTCCACCGCCAGCCACGTCTCCAGCTCACGGTCGGCCACGGTACGCCGCACGTGCGGGGTGGTGGTGCGGGCGGTCACCGGCCAGTCCATCCGGCGCACGTCGTCGCCGGGACGGTACTCGCGCGACTCGCCGGCCTCGCTGCCCGGCCCGGGTAGCAGGCCCGCGTAGTCGCCCTGAAGCAGGCCGTCGAGTTTGCGGGTCACCAGCAGTTGCAGGCGGGACAACACGGCACCGGGACGGTCGGTGGCCGCCAGCGGGTCCGGCTCACCGGGTCGAGGGGTGGTCGAGGTCACGGCCGCTGCCCGGGCCACCCCGAGGTAGGCGCCGCCGCCCCGACGGGCGGGGTGGCCTGCTGCCGGGGTGCCACCGACGGCAGCGGGATGGTCGACATCACCCGGTGCACCACGTGGTCGGCCGGTACGTCGTCGGCGAGCGCGTCGTAGCTGAGCACCAGCCGGTGCCGCAGGATGTCCGGTGCGATGTCCTGCACGTCCTGCGGCAGGGCGTAGTCGCGACCACGCAGCAGCGCCAGCGCCCGGGTCGCCCGGACCAGCCCGAGCGAGGCCCGCGGGCTGGCACCGTACTGGATCAGTTGCGCGACGTCGGGCATGCCGTGCTCCGCTGGCGTACGGGTGGCCAGCACCAGCCGGACCGCGTAGTCGACCAGGGCATTGTGTACGAAGACCTGGTCGGCTTTGTGTTGCAGGGCGATCAGGTCCTCGGTGTCGAACACGGCGGTGGGCTCGGGCGACGCCACACCCATCCGGTAGACGATCTCCCGCTCCTCGGCGTCGGTCGGGTACCCCACAATGATCTTCATCAGGAAGCGGTCCCGCTGCGCCTCCGGCAGCGGGTACACGCCCTCCTGCTCGATCGGGTTCTGCGTCGCCATCACCAGGAACGGGTTCGGCACCCGGTGGCTCTCGCCGCCGATCGACACCTGCCGCTCGCTCATCACCTCCAGCAGCGCGGACTGCACCTTCGCCGGTGCCCGGTTGATCTCGTCGGCGAGCAGGAAGTTCACGAAGACCGGGCCCAGTTCGACGTCGAACTTCTCGCTGGACTGCCGGTAGATCCTGGTGCCCATGATGTCCGCCGGCACCAGGTCCGGGGTGAACTGCACCCGGGCGAACGATCCGCCGACCACCTTCGCGAGGGTCTCCACCGCGAGGGTCTTGGCCACCCCCGGTACGCCCTCCAACAGACAGTGCCCGCGGGCGAGCAGCGCGACGAACATCCGCTCGACCATCCGGTCCTGCCCGACGATCACGCGCTTGATCTCGAACAGCGCCCGCTCCAGCAGGGAGGCGTCCTGCGCCGGCGTGGTCGGCGGTGCGGGCGCCTGTGGTTGCGCCCCGTTCGGCGGCGGGGCATCGGGCGTGGTCGGCTGGGCCACTGGTCCTCCACAGCGTGATCGGTCGTCGCGGCGTGTGCGGTACCAAGCCTCGCATGCCCGACTGAGTACCGACGGAGGGAGCGACCGTTTTCCGCCACGCCGTTCCGGACGACGGAATCGCCGATCGCCAGTGGACAAAAGCCGCCCCGGCGTGTGTACCATTCATCCGTCGCCGGGCGGCTTCCCCCGTGGCCGCCCGGCGCTCACTCTTTCCCGCCGTCCTAGACTGAGCGGGATGACGCACTCCGACAGCCCCGCCGAAACACTGCTATGTTCGGCCCGCGGGTGTCGTGCCGCGGCCCGATGGGCACTGCGCTGGAACAATCCCCGCCTGCACGCGCCGGAGCGGCGCAAGACCTGGCTCGCCTGTGACGTGCACCGGTCGTCACTCGGCGACTTCCTCGGCGCGCGGGCCTTTCTGCGCGAGGTCACCCCGCTGGCGGGATCGCCTACGCTCGAAGAGTGGACGCGTACAACGAAAGACCGGCACCGTGAGCGCGAGGAGTGAGCTTGCGAGCCCCGCAGTCGCGAACGAAAGGCCGGCACCGTGAGCGATGACGCGCCCGAGTTCCGGCCGCCGGCCGCGCCGACCAGCCCGCTCGAACCGTGGCCGGACGCCGTCCGGTGGCAGTCGATATCGACCGACCTGATCTGGGTGGAGTTGTTGCGCCTGGCGGCCGGGGTGGCCGTCGTCTCGGCGGTGCTCGGTGTCGGTTGGGCGCTGACCGGTTCCTGGACGTTCGGCTTGGCGCTCGGTGCCGTCGGGCTGTTCGCTCTGTGGCGGGTGGTGACCATCGTCCGGGCGGTACGGGCCTGGGGCTATGCCGAACGTGAAGACGACCTGCTGGTCCGGCACGGTCTGCTGGTCCGCCGGCTGTCGATCGTCCCGTACTCGCGGATGCAGTTCGTCGACGTCAGCGCCGGCCCGCTGGAACGGGCATTCGACCTGGCGACCGTGCAGTTGCACACCGCTGCGGCGGCGAGCGACGCCCGGGTGCCGGGGCTGCGTCCGGCGGAGGCGTCCCGGCTGCGGGACCGCCTGACCGCGCTCGGCGAGGACCGGGCGGAAGGGCTGTGAGCGGGTCGGCCGCTCCGGGTCCGGACCGGACCCCGCCCACCGCTGAAGAGCACAGTCACGTCGGGAACGCGGTTGGCGACCAGGCGCCCCGCGGGTGGGTAGGTCCACCGCCGCAGGATTCGTCGGCGCGGCAACGGCTGCATCCGTTGAGTCCCGCGCTGCACGGCGCCAAGTCGCTGGTCGTGGTCATCGCCGGGTTGTCCTGGTCGACCCTGTCCCGGGTCGGGTTCGGTTGGTTCGTCGCGATGGTGATCGTGCTCGCGCTCGGCGCGAGCGTGCTGGCCGTGATCAGCTGGTACAACACCGGCTACCAGGTGGTGGGCCGGGAGCTGCGCATCCACGAGGGGTTGCTCTGGCGGCGCACCCGGGCGATTCCGCTGGAACGGCTCCAGGCCGTCGAGGTGGTCCGGCCGCTGCTCGCGCAGCTCACCGGGCTGGCCGAGCTGCGCCTGGAGGTGGTCGGCGGCGGCAAGACCGAGGCCCCTCTGGCGTACCTCAGTGTCGCCGAGGCCGCGGCGCTGCGGCAGCGCCTGCTGACCCTGGCCGGTCACCCCTCCGGTGCGGTGCCGGCGCGGCCGGTGCCGGCCGGCGCAGAGGCACCCCCGCCGCCCGGCCGTCCGCTGCACGCGGTGAGCAACCGGGACCTGCTGATCAGCCAGCTGCTGACCCCGCAGGCGTTCCTGCTGCCCTTCGGCGTGGCCTTCGTGGCGACGCAGTTCCTGTCCGAGGGCTCCTGGTCCTTCATCGCGGTGGCGAGCACGCTCACCGCGATGGCCGGTGTCCTGCTGCAACCCGTCCGCCGGGTGCTCGACGACTGGCGGTTCCAGCTGGCCCGCGACGACGACCGGCTGCGCATCCGCAACGGGCTGCTGGAGACCAGGTCGCAGACCGTACCGTTGCACCGGGTGCAGACCGTGCGGGTGACCTGGCCGTTGCTGTGGCGGATGAAGGGCTGGCTGCGGCTGCGGCTGGAGGTGGCCGGTTACGCCGCCGGCGAGGCCGGCGAGCGCAACCGGCCGGACCGGCTGCTTCCCGTCGGTGACCAGCCGACCGGCGAGATGATCGTCGCCGAGGTGCTGCCCGGGGTGGCGCTGTCGTCGCTGCCGCTGCGGCCACCACCGGCTCGGGCCCGCTGGGTCAACCCGCTGAGCCGCCAGGTGCTCGGTGCCGGCCTGACCGAGCAGGTGCTCGCCGTCCGTTCCGGCCTGCTCACCCGCCAGTTGACGATCGTGCCGTACGCCCGCTTGCAGAGCGTCCGGGTGATGCAGGGGCCGGTGCAGCGGCTGCTCGGCTTGGCCACCGTGCACGCCGACACCGCTGGTGGTGCCGGCGCGGCAGCGGCGGACCGGGACCTCGCCGACGCCTGGGCCCTGGCGGCGGAGTTGGCCGCCCGGGGCCGGGCCGCCCGGCGCGCGGGCTGACCTGGCGCGGCGACGGAGTCAGCGGGGGGCGGGCACGGCGGAGGAAGCCTCGGGCACGTGCTCGGCGGTGTCGATCGGGCCGGGGCGGGCCTTTCGGCGCGCCCACCAGCGTTCGGCCCAGCCGACCGCCAGGAACGTCATCCCGACGTACGCCCAGCCGACCAGCACGTCGATCACGTAGTGCTCGCCGCTGTAGACCAGCGTGAAGGTCATCGCCAGCGGGTAGGCCAGCAGCAGCGGCCACCAGCGACGCCGGGCGTTACGCAGGAAGAACAGCACCACGAACAGGGCGAAGGCGGTGTGCAGCGACGGCATCGCGGCCACCGGGTTGGAGGCCAACTGCCCGGCGTTGAGCAGGTTGCCCGCCCCGTGCATGCCGAACGCCTTCCAGCCCCGGGTGGAGATCCGGGCAACCTCCTCGATCAATCCGTTCTGTGCCGCCCACCACGGCGGCGCGGCCGGGTAGAGGAAGTAGGTGATCAGGCCGGTGCCAAAGAGGAAGAACCAGCGGCGCATGAACGCCGCCCACCGGCTGCGCTCGAGCATCCAGAGCACCGCCGCGGCGGCCAGCGCCGCCACGAAGTGCGAGAAGTACACCCAGCTGACCAGGACGTCCCACCAGCGGACCTCCGGCTGGTACAGGTGCTGCTGCAACCAGACGGTCGGCACCTGACCGTCCATGGCCCAGCCGAACATCAGGCGGTCGGCCAGGATCAGCTCGTAGGCGTGTGGCACGGTCCCGTCGTGGTAGGCGAACCCACGGGAGAGGTTGTAGGCGACCAGCAGCAGGACCACCGGCACCCAGTCCCGGGCGAAGCGCAGGTGGCTGCGCCACGGGCGGGCGGAGTACCAGGCGATGGTGCCGGCCCAGATCCATAAGAACGCGTACACGGGGTCGGTGGGCAGGCCGATGACGAGCCACCCCGCCACGAAGGCGACGCCCCAGACCGACATCGCGATTACGCGGCGGCGCCCGCCGTCGAGCGGGGCGGGCGGCTCGGTCGGGGCTGGGGGCTGGGGGTCGGTCGCGGCAGACATCGCGGACAAGGTTAGCGGCGACCCGCGCCCGACCGGCGGCAGGAGCGCCTGCGGTGTCGTGGCGCATCTGCCCGGCCGCGTGGCCCGGGCTCCGCCGAGCACCTACGCTGTGGCCATGCGGGAGCCACCGGATCAAGCCCTGGCCCCGGGTCTGACCGCCCGGGTCGAGTTGACCGTCACCGACGCCGACACCGCCCAGGCGGTCGGCTCCGGCGACGTTCCGGTGCTCGGCACGCCACGGGTGCTCGCCCTGGCCGAAGCGGCGACCGTGGCCGCGACCGCCGGCCACCTGCCGGACGGCTCGACCACCGTGGGCACCCGGGTGGAGTTGGAGCATCGGGCCGCGACAGCGGTGGGCCGCACGGTCGCGGCGCAGGCCCGGCTGACCGAGGTGGAGCGGCGGCGGCTGGTGTTCGAGATCACCGTCACCGAGGGCGGGCAGGCCGTCGCCGAGGGGCGGGTGGAGCGGGCCCTGGTCGACCGGCACCGGTTCCTGGCACGCGCCGGCGGGGCAGCATGACGACGGCCGGCCGGTTCGTCGAGGTCGCCGACCGGGTGCTCGTGCTGCGTGAGCCGGTGCTCGCGGTCAACGTCACGTTGGTGCTGGGCGACGGAGCGGCGCTGCTGGTGGACACCCTCTCCACCGTTGGGCAGGCGACCGAGCTGGCCGCCGCCGTACGCGCGGTCACCACCGACCCGCTGACGCTGGTGAACACCCACCACCACTTCGACCACTGCTTCGGCAACGCCACGCTGGCGGGTCATCCGGCCCGCCCGGTCTGGGCGCACGAACTGGCCGCCGTGACGATCCGCGACGAGTCGGACCGGCTGCGCCGGGAGGCGTACGCGGAACTGCAACCCACCCATCCGGAACTCGCCGCCGAGCTGGCCGACACCGCACTGCTGGCGCCCACCCACACCGTACGCACCGAGGCGGTCCTCGATGTCGGCGGCCGACAGGTGGTGCTGCGCCATCCGGGGCGGGGGCACACCGACGCCGACCTCGTCGTGCAGGTTCCCGACGCCGACCTGCTGGTCGCCGGTGATCTTGTCGAGCAGGCCGGTCCGCCGGCGTTCGAGGACTCGTACCCGTTGCAGTGGCCGGACGCGCTCGCCGAGCTGTCGCGGTCCATCTCACCGGGGACGGTGGTCGTGCCCGGCCACGGCGCGCCGGTCGACGCGGAGTTCGTCCGAGCCCAGCACGCCCAACTGGTGGAGCTGGCCTGGCTGATCCGGGCCGGGCACACCGGCGGCGCACCGCCCGAGCGAGTCGCCGCCGAAGCCCCGTTTCCGGCCCGGCACGCGCTGATCGCCGCCCGGCGTGGATACGCCGAACTCGACGGCACCGCCTGACCTCGTCCCCCGCGATCGACGCCGGTCTGCCGGTCGGATGGCCCCCGGCCGGAGGCTTGCCGTCAGTCGCCGAAGCGCTGGCGCACCTCGTCGCGGGTGGGCATGGCGACCGCGCCGCCGGGGCGTTCGCAGACCAGGCCGGCCACGCGCAGGGCGTACCCGACCCGCTCGTGCCAGCCGGACGGGCCGACCGGCTCGCCGTCGGTCAGCAGGTCGGCGACGAGGGCGGCCATCACCGAGTCACCTCCACCGGTGGCGTCGACGGCGTCGACCTTCGGGGCGGGTACGCGTACCGGATCGGCATCTGCGGCGGCGATCACCGCGCCAGCCGCGCCGAGGGTGACCACGACCGTGGCCGCGCCGAGTTCGCGCAGGTAGACCGCCACCGACTCGACCGGCTCACCTGGATAGAGCAGTTCCGCGTCGGCCGCGCTGAGCTTGACCAGGTGCGCCCCGGCGGCGAACTCGGCGACCACCTCGCGCAGTCCGGCCAGCGCCTGCGGGCCGGCCAGCAGCCGGGGACGGACGTTCGGATCGAACACCCGCAGGCCCGGAGCGGCCGCCCAGGCCCGGCGGGCGGCGGCCAGCGTCGTCGGTGCCAGCAGCACGATCGAGCCGCAGTAGAGCACCTGAGCGCCCTCGACCAACGCGACGTCGAGTTCGTCGGGACCGAGCAGCGCGTAGGAGGGCGGCTCGCCGTAGAAGCGGAAGTCCGGTTCCGCGCCGGAGAAGGTGGCCACGGCCAGCGTGGTCGGTAGCGCAGCGGTCACCGCGCCGGCCAGGCCGACCTGCTCGGCGGTGAGGAAGTCCCGGATCCGGCCGGCGAGCACGTCGTCGCCGAGCGACCCGACGAACTGCACCGCGCCACCGAGCCGGGCGACACCGACGGCGACGTTCAGCGGTCCACCGCCGATCGCCTGCCGGTAGACCGGCGCGCCGTCGCACTCGGTGTCCAGCAGGTCGACGAGCGCCTCGCCGAGCACGACCGCGTATCCCATCGTCAGGTCCTTCCGTCTGCCGTACGTGATGCCCAGGCTGGCACAGCGGGTGTGCGCCGGGGTGTGGAAGTCACGGTATTGGCGCGACCCGGGCCCCGCACACCGGGTCGGTCGCACACATCGAGGGGTGACTATTGCGCCAAGCGCGTCGGCATGGTGGGATGGTGATGCCAGGTGGCGCGGGGCTGCGCGTCCACCGGTGCCGGGCTTCACATCGCGCGAGGGCATTCACGCGTCGACACTCCGCCGGCGACAGCGTGCCGGGCTGGGCCATCCGTCCCCATCCGCACGGTCGCCGCGTAGTCGCATTTCGCCCGCAGCAGCGGGGGCGGCACCATACCCGTCCACCCGCGCGTTCGGCGGGGCGCGCCCACGCAGTGCGCTCCGCGAGTCAGGAGAAACCCGTGCACCGTCCACGCTTGGCCGCGCTGCTAACCGCGGCTTTCACTCTTCTCGCGGGTGCGGTCGTCGTGACCGCCAGCCCCGAGCCGGCCGCCGCGCACGGCGCGGCGATGACGCCGGGCGCCCGCACCTTCCTGTGCTGGCGCGACGGCCTCACCCAGTCCGGTGAGATCAGGCCGAACAACCCGGCCTGTGCTGCCGCCGTCGCGCAGAGCGGGACGAACTCGCTCTACAACTGGTTCAGCGTGCTGCGTTCCGACGCCGGCGGTCGCACCACCGGCTTCATCCCGGACGGCCAGTTGTGCAGCGGCGGGGCCACCGGCTTCCGCGGCTACGACCTGGCCCGCAACGATTGGCCGTTGACGCACCTGACGGCCGGCCGGTCGATCGAGTTCAAGTACAGCAACTGGGCCCACCACCCGGGCACGTTCTACTTCTACGTGACCCGGGACAGCTGGAGCCCTACCCGGGCGCTGGCCTGGAGTGACCTGGAGGCCCAGCCGTTCCTGACGGTGACCAACCCGCCGCAGCGCGGTGCGGTCGGCACCGACGACGGTCACTACTACTTCACCGGCAACCTGCCCTCGAACAAGAGCGGCCGGCACATCATCTACTCCCACTGGGTCCGCTCGGACAGCCAGGAGAACTTCTTCGGCTGCTCCGACGTGGTCTTCGACGGCGGCAACGGTGAGGTGACCGGCATCGGCGGCAACCAGTCCACGCCCCCGCCGAACCCGACCACCCCGCCGCCGAGCCCGACCACCCCGCCGCCGAGCCCGACCACGCCCCCGCCGAGCCCGACCACCCCGCCGCCGGGCCCCGGTGGCTGCACCGCCACGGTCAAGGTGACCAGCAGCTGGTCCGGTGGATTCCAGGGTGAGGTCGAGATCCGCAACACCGGCACCTCGCCGCTGAGCGGCTGGACCGCCAGTTGGAGCTGGCCCGGTGGCCAGCAGATCAGCCAGGTCTGGAACGCCACCCAGACCACGTCCGGATCGTCGGTGACGGCCCGCAACGTGTCGTACAACGGCACCGTCGCGGCCAACGGCAGCACGAGCTTCGGCTTCCTCGCCAGTGGCAGCAACGCGACGCCGACGGCGACCTGCGCCAGCAGCTGACCGTCAGCAGCACGAAGGGGGCCCCGCGCGGGGCCCCCTTTCGCTTGTCCGTTCGCCGCTCAGCGCACCATGGAGCCGACGACGGGCTTGGTCAGCAGGGCCGACTGGTTGCGTTGGATGCCCGGGTCGAGGGTCTTCGCGACGAAGATCGCGTGCCAGATGCAGAAGATCAGCACCGTCCACACCTTGCGGGAGTGGTCGAACTCCTCCCGCTTGTGCTCCTCCAGCAGACGCAGCGCGTACGACAGGTCGAGCAGGTCGCCGGCACCGGAGGTGGACAGCACGTGCCGGGCCCACTCGTACATCTCGCCGCGCAGCCAGACCCGGGTCGGGGTCGGGAAGCCCAGCTTCCTGCGGTTGACGATGGCCGGCGGCACCACACCCTGCAACGCCTGGCGCATCGCGTACTTGGTGGCGTCGGAGCGTGGCGGCAGCTTCAACTCGACCGGGATTTTCGCCGCCACCTCGAACACGGCACGGTCGAGGAAGGGCACCCGCACCTCCAGCGAGTGCGCCATGGAGATCCGGTCCGCCTTGACCAGGATGTCGCCACGCAGCCAGGTGTAGAGGTCGACGTACTGCATCTTGGTGACGTCGTCCAGCTCGGTGCACTCGGCGTAGATCGGCGCGGTCACGTCGGTGTAGCGCACCGACGGGTCGTAGCGGCGCAGCAGCTGCTGCTTCTCCTCCTCGGTGAACATCCGGGCGTTGCCGTAGTAGCGCTGTTCGATCGGCGTGGTGCCGCGCTCCAGGAAGCTCTTGCCCTTGACCCCCTGCGGGATCGCCTTGGAGACCGCCCGCAGGCCCTTCTGCATCCCGTCGGGCAGCCCGTTGACGCCGCTCAACGAGAGCGGCTCCCGGTAGATCGTGTAACCGCCGAAGAATTCGTCGGCGCCCTCGCCGGAGAGCACCACGGTGACGTGCTCGGCGGCCTTCTTCGCGACGAAGTAGAGCGGCACCAGCGCCGGATCGGCGACCGGGTCGTCCAGGTGCCAGACGATCTTCGGCAACGCGTCGATCATGTCCTGCGGCCCGATCTTGGTCGGGATGGTGGTCACGTCGAGGTGGCGGGCCGATTCCTGGGCGACGTCGATCTCGGAGTAGCCCGGCACGTCGTAGCCGACGGTGAAGGTGAGGATGTTCGGGTTGAACTCCCGCGCCAGGGCGACCACCGCCGTGGAGTCGATCCCGCTGGACAGGAACGAACCGACCGGCACGTCGGAGCGCATGTGCACGCGTACGCTCTCGCGCAACGTCTCGCGGATCTCGTGGTAGAGCTTCTGCTCGTCGGAGACCGGCGCCGGCCGGAACACCGGCCGGTACCAGCGCCGCACGTCGATCCGGCCGCCCGGGGTCCAGGTGAGGTACTCCCCCGAGCCGATCCGGTTGATTCCCCGGTGCAGGGTGCCGGGCTCGGGGACGTACTGCAGGGTCAGGTAGTGGCTGAGGTTGGCCGGGTCCACCCCGGCGTCCCCGGCGTACGCCGACTGGGCGAAGGGCAGCAGGGCCTTCTTCTCCGAGGCGAGGTAGAGCCCGTCGGCGGTCTCCAGGTAGTGCAGTGGCTTGATGCCGTAGTAATCGCGGGCACCGAAAGCGCGACGCTCCTGCCGGTCCCAGATGACGAAGGCGAACATGCCCCGCAGCCGGGTGAGTACCTGCTCGCCCCAGTAGTGGTAACCGGCGACGATGACCTCCCCGTCGCCGTTGGTGGCGAACCGGGCACCGAAGTCGCGGATCAACTCCTCGCGCAGCTCGATGTAGTTGTAGATCTCGCCGTTGAAGGTCAGTAGGTAACGCCCGGCGGCGTAGGGCAGCGGCTCGTGGCTGAGCGCGACGTCGATGATCGCCAACCGCTTGTGGGCGAACACTCCGTCCGCGTACCGGCCGGAGGCGTCACCGACCACCTCGACCCCGGTCTCGTCCGGGCCGCGGTGGTGCAGGCATTCCAACGCTCCGGCGATGTTGTCGCGGTGGGCGGCGGCATCGCCGCGCGCACTGAAGAAAGCCAGGAGTCCGCACATGTCCGTCATCTTTCCACGCGTGCTGATCGGCCGTCGCGGCACTGTCGGCTCACCGCAAGGCCACCGGCGGGTCGGCCGCGCCCGGGTTCGCGGTACCGTCGGGACCAGCATTGAGGCGAAGGGAGCGGGGCAATGACCGAGGAACGCGACGACGGCAAATCGACCGACGGCACCGAGTCGCACGACCCGGATTTCCCGCCCGCGTTCCTGTCGTTCATGCGGCGTGGCTGGCAGGACACCACCCTGCCGGTCGGCCCGCGGCCGGAGGTGCCGAACTACGCCAAGCGTCGGGCCGCCCTCTCGGCGGCCTTCCCGGGCGAGACGTTGGTGATTCCCACCGGCGGTGAGAAGGTACGCGCCAACGACACCGAGTACCGATTCCGACCGGGCAGTGACTTCGCCTACCTGACCGGGGACCACGAACCGGACAGCGTACTGGTGCTGCGGCCGAACGGCTCCGGTCACGACGCAATGCTGTACATGCGGCCCCGCTCCTCCCGGGAGAACGACGAGTTCTTCCGCAGCCGTCATGGCGAGCTGTGGGTGGGCCGGCGACACACCCTGACCGAGAAGTCGACCGAGTTGGGCATGCCCACCGCCGACCTGACCGAGTTGGAGGCGGCGCTGGCCGGGCTGGCGCCCGCGCGTACCCGGGTGCTGCGCGGCTTCGACGTGCGGGTGGACACCGCGGTACGGCCCTGGGACGGCCCGCGCGAGGAGGGACAGCCGGCCCGCGACCGTGAGCTGGCGATCGCCGTCGCCGAGCTGAAACTGGTCAAGGACGAGTGGGAGATCAGCCAGCTCCAGGAGGCCATCGACGCCACGGTCCGCGGCTTCGAGGATGTGGCCCGGGTGCTACCGGCCGACCGGGGCGTCTCCGAGCGGCTTTTGGAAGGGGTATTCGCGCTGCGGGCCCGGCACGACGGCAACGACGTCGGCTACGGCTCGATCGTCGGTGCCGGTGAGCACGCCACGATCCTGCACTGGGTGCACAACCACGGCGTCACCCGACCGGGTGAGCTGCTGCTGATGGACATGGGTGTGGAGGGACGGCGCCTCTACACCGCCGACGTGACGCGGGTGCTGCCGGTCGACGGGCGGTTCACCCCCTTGCAGCGCCAGATCTACGACATCGTGTACGCCTCGCAGCAGGCCGGCATCGAGTTCATCAAGCCGGGGGTGGCGTTCAAGGACGTGCACCGCACCTGCATGCGGGTGCTCGCCGAAGGGCTGGCCGAGCTGGGGCTGCTGCCGGTGAGCGTGGACGAGGCGATGGACGACAACTCCACCGTCTACCGTCGGTGGACCCTGCACGGTTTCGGGCACATGCTCGGCATCGACGTGCACGACTGCACCAACGCCCGCAAAGAGATGTACCGCGACGGCACCCTGGGCGAGGGGTACGTGCTCACCGTCGAGCCGGGGCTGTACTTCCAGTCGGAGGACGAGCTGGTGCCGGAGGAGCTGCGTGGCATCGGCATCCGGATCGAGGACGACGTCCTGGTCACCACCGCCGGCGCGGTGAACCTCTCGGCGGGCCTGCCGCGCCGGGCCGACGAGGTGGAGACCTGGTTGGCCGAGCAGCGCGAAGCCGGGCCGCGACTGCCCGGCTGACCGTGCCGCCCGACTGATCGGGCGGTACGCGTCGACCGGGTTCCCCAGCTCGCCGAGCTGGTAACCCGCAGTCAGGAGGGCGGGCCCCCGCCGGAGCGACCAGACTGTCGCTCCCGGCGCGGGTCCGCCCTCGTCTGTCCTGAGGACAGGGTTTTTGTCCTGTTCAACCGCTTTCAGCCAGATCTGGCGCGATGGCGTGAGTACGCCCGATCAGGTGCCAATGCGGCTTTGTTTCAGATTCATCCTTGTCGCGAGGAACATTCTCATACGGTGGTCACCAGAGGCTGCAACCTATTTGTAGCTGATCGCACCCATTCGCTCGGTGCGAACCAGTCCGGTAGCAGGAAAGGGCGGAAGGCCTTGATGTCTGATGACGTGACCACTTCCTATGGTGGGCCGCCCCCGGCGCCACCACCCCCGGCACCGCCGGGGCTTCGACGACGAACACTATGGCTCACCGCGGGCGTCGCCGGCCTGACCGGCGTGGTCGGTCTGGCCGCCCTGGGTGGCGTGGCCGCCCGCGACGACCGATCCGGCGCGTCGGGCCGGACGGACACGCAGTCCAACGCCCGGCAGAACGTCAGCGACGCCGGTAGGGCCGACACGACCGAGAACGGCGACGCCAAGACCTATTCGGCCGGCGATCATGCCGGCCGCAAGGGCGCCGGGCGCACGGACGATGGCGGTGGCGACAAGGACCGGGTTCACCAGGTGCCCTGCGACACCGACAAGCTGATCCAGGCCATCGTGCACGCCAACCAGAACCAGGGTGGCGTACTCGGCCTGGCCCGGCACTGCACGTACGAGCTGACCCGCGGCGATGACGGCAACGGGCTTCCGGTGATCACCAAGCCGATCACCTTGAACGGCGACGACAGCGAGATCGTTCGGGCCGCGAACGTGGCGCGGTTCCGCATCCTCAACGTCGGCCGAGGTGGTCATCTGACGCTGAAGGGCGTGACGGTGAAGGGCGGCCAGACCGTTCCGGGCATGACGACCGCGGCACCGGTCACGGGACTGGAACTCGGCACCGTGAAGCCCGCCGGGACCGCACCGGCGGCCAAGGCCAAGGCGGCCAAGGCCAAGGCGGCCAAGGCCAAGGCGGCCAAGGCGAAGGCGGCCGAAGCCAAGGCGGCCAAGGCGAAGGCGGCTGCGGCGAAGCCCACGACCGACGGGGCCAGGGCGACACCGGCGGCGAAGGCCGGGGCCGGGGCCGGCGGAGCGGACGTCGCTCCGCCGAGCATCGCCGCCGACGGCGTCGACGGAGGCGGAATCCTGGTGCAGCGAGGCGGCACCGCAGACCTGGAGCACAGCCGGATCGTGCAGAACCAGGCGACCCGCAACGGTGGTGGCATCGCCAACTACGGCACCACCACGATCCGCCACAGCACGGTGGAACAGAACAGTGCCGGCGGTTTCGGCGGCGGCCTGTTCAGCACGGGCACCCTGCGGGTCGAGGAGTCGAAGATCGCTTACAACAACTCGGGCACCGGGGGCGGTGGCATCGCCAACGGGTCCACGCCCAACGGGTTCGCCGGCACGGGCGGCACGGTCTGGATCTGGAAGACCACGGTCAGCCACAACCGGACCGGGGTGCTCGGCGGCGGCGTCTTCGTCAACGGTGGCGACACCACCGCCGCCCAGAGCCAACTCGCCGACAACACCAGCAGCCTCGACGGTGGCGGCCTGGTCGCTCTCGGCGACAGCCGGCTCAGCCTGGAACACACGCTGGTCGTCCGAAACTTCGCCAGCGACGACGCCGGCGGCCTCGGGATCGCCGAAGACTCCACCGCGGTCATCGCCCACAGCGTGGTCAAGGAGAACGTGGCCGCCAACGGAGCGGCGGGCGGCCTGTTCAACGACGGCGCCTCGGTCACCCTGCGCGACTCCGAGCTGTGGGCCAACCACGCCTCGGGTACGGCCGGTTTCGCGGGCGGCCTCGCCAACCGGGACGGGGTGACCACGCTCATCCGCACCAAGGTCGCGGACAACGTGGCCACCAACGCACCCGGCGGCATCTACACCGACAACGACCAGGTGGAGATCGACCGGAAGTCGGCGGTCACCGGTAACCGACCGACCAACTGCATCGGCAGCCCGGTCATCCCCGAACGCTGCTTCGGCTGACCCATCGCCGATGCGAGCGACGAGCAACAGGACAGCAACACCACATAGAGGGGCTCCTCCGTGGCGCTCGGCGCCGCGGAGGAGCCCCACCTTCGTCCGGCTTCTTTCTCTTACAGGGCGTCCGAGCGGGTCAGGGCAGGTCCGGGCGGAAGGCACCCCGGCGTGCCGGTCAGCACGTTCCTGGGGGTTCTTGCCCGGCAACGTACCTGATGTGGGGTTATTTCGGATAAGCGCCTGAGGTGAGGAACATTCCCATACGGTGGTTCTGGGAGCTACAACCGATTTGTAGCAGGGGACGTCGCCTGTACATGACGACCCTGTCGGGTACGACGAGAGGGCAGAGAGCTCCGATGTCCAACTATGTAGCTAAGAACAACGCCAGCGAGCCGGCGGCGAAGCCCAAGCGGCGTCGCAAGCTCTGGCTCGCCAGTGGCGTCGCCGGGCTCACCGGCGTGGTCAGCATCGCCGCCGTCGGGGTCGCCACCGGCGCCGGCGCGGTCGGTACCGATGGTCTGCGCCGGTCCATCGCCCAGCAGGTCAGCAGGGACGGCGACCAGAACGCGGTCGCCCCTGAGGGGCACAAGGGCAAGAAGGAGGACCGGGCCGACAACGCCGCCGACGAGCGTGCCCGGCACGACCAGAAGCGGGACGGCGAGAAGCGGGACCACGGCAAGGACGTGCCCTGCGACAGCGACAAGCTGATCCAGGCCCTGGTCTTCGCCAACGAGAACCACGGCGGTGTGCTGAACCTGGCCAAGGGGTGCACCTACTCCCTGACCCGTTCCGACGCGGGCGACGGGACGGGCCCCAACGGCCTTCCAGTGATCACGGACAACGTGGTGCTCAAGGGCCACGACACCAAGATCGTCCGGGATGCCACGGCCGAGGAGTTCCGGATCCTCAACGTGGGTCGCGGCGGAAACCTGACCGTCAAGGGCCTGACCATCAAGAACGGCCAGACCCGGGCGCTGCCGGTCAACGGCGACACCCCGGAAGTCGTCTGGTCGCGGTTCTCCAACTCCGTCGAGGCGACCAAGGCCGCCGAGGCGAAGCAGGAGTACCTGCCGTTGCTCCAGGCCGAGCCGAAGGGCATCGCGCTCAAGGCCAAGGCCGCAAGCGCGCCGTCGGTGCTGGTCGACCCGGAGTCGAACGACGGCGGTGGCGTGCTCGTGCAGCCCGGCGGCACCGCCTCCTTCGAGGAGACGCACATCGTCGCCAACCAGGCCGGTGGCGTCGGAGGTGGCCTGGCCAACTTCGGCAAGGCCAGCCTCTACCACACCACGGTCGCCGACAACACCGCCTTCCTCTACGGCGGTGGCATCTTCAACGCCGGCGTGCTGCGGGTAGCTGAGTCGACCGTGAAGAACAACGACGCGATCATCGGCGGTGGCGGCATCGCCAACGGCGCGGCGTTCATCTTCCGGGACGACATCGACGGCGGTACCGCGTGGATCGAGAAGACCGAGGTCACCGGCAACGAGGTGCTCGGCTTCGGCGGTGGCGTGCTCGACATCGAGGGCAACACGACCGTCCGGTACTCGAAGGTCACCGGGAACACCGCGCTCCTGGCTGGCGCCGGGGTCACCGCGGCCGGCGACGACAGCACCCTTGAACTGGCGCACGCGGAGATCGCCAAGAACACCACGGCCGGCGTCGGCGGTGGATTGGCGCTCGGCTTCCGCGCGATCGCCAACGTCGAGGAAACCAAGATCGTCGAGAACAAGGCCGGTTTCTTCGGCGGTGGCGTGTTCAACGGCACCGGTGAGGCGACCTTCCGGCACAGCGAGATCAGCGGCAACCGGGCCGTCGGTCCGCTGGGCGTCGGCGGCGGCATCTTCACCGTTGCCGGTGTGATCGATCTGGAGAAGACCAAGGTGGCGCACAACTTCGCCACGCTCGCTCCGGGCGGGGTCTTCAGCTTCATCGGCGTGGTCAACGTGGACGACAAGTCGGCCATCACGGCCAACAAGCCGACCAACTGCGCCGGCACCTTCACCCCGATCCCGAACTGCTTCGGCTGATCGAGCGGGGCCGGCTCCGCCGGACCGAGGTGACGGGACTTCGGCCCCGCCGGGACGATCCATCCGGATCGGACCGGCGGGGCCGGAGCGTGTTACTGGCGCGGCACCACCGCTGGACGAACGCCGCCACGCTGCGTCGCGGCACGGTGAACGTGCCGCTGGACCGGTCGAAGGCTGCGGTACGCAGCACCGGGTCGGCCGAGGAGCGCAGCACCGGGTGCAGCGTCACGTCCGCCCCGCGCAGCCCGGTCACCCGCTGCGCGGCAGCCTCCGGGCCGGCGTTGAGACCACCCTCGGCACGGCTGCGGCCGGCGGTGAGCAGAGCGGCGCACACGCTGGCCTTCGCCGAAAGATCCTTCAACACCTTGCAGACAGACCCGTAACAAGGCAGATACTTGCGCAAGCCGGGCTGCCGCCCCGTCTCCCGCTGGATGCTAACGGCTGCGGCAGGTGCGTCCGGAGACGCTGCAACTCGTGGGCCGGGCATCAGCCGACTCGATGTGGAACCGCAGGTACACCGATGATCCGCCAGCCAGTTCCGGCCCGCTGCGATAGGTCAACGTCCCGTCCGCACCGCTGAACGTCCCCTGTGGAACGCCCTCCAGCCAGGCGGTCACCACCCGCCCGCCCGGGTATTCCACCCGCGCCACCCAATCCAGCCCACGACCCGAGGTGTTGCGGATGAACACCTCGGCGATGAAGCCGCCGTGGAACGTGTGCAAGACCCGGTACCGTGCCTCGATCGGCGCGGGCGGCGGTGCCGGCGTACGGGACGGTGCGACCGATGGCGACGCGGCCGGCGGCGGCGACGACGTCGTCGTACGCACCGCGCTGGGGGTCGGGCTCGGCGGGTCGGTCCGGCGTGGGGACAGCCCCGGCACCGCCACCGACGGCGGCGCCGACACCTCCCGACCTGTCGACGAGGCGCGCTCGGGTATGGGCGCGGCGGCGACCGGTGGCTGTCCCGGCGGCACCGGCTGGAAGTCCGGCGCGGGCCCCCGGTACGCGCCTACCGCGATGACGAGCAACACCACCATGATGACGACGCCGATCGACACCAGGATCCACGGCGAGGAAGCCATGGCGGTGGAGCCGTGCGGCGGAAACTCACGGGGAGCGCGACGCGTACCGGACATGTCTCTCCTCAGCGGGCAGCCCGGCAAGCGTAACGATCTTCAGCCGGACGGGAAAGTGCCCGACGTATCACCAGTTGTCTCAACCGGTCCCGCATCCGGTTCCGTTGACCGTGCACTGGTTCGGATACTCCTCGCCGCCGTTGCGCGTGAACCGCAGTTGCACCGACTGCTGGGCCCCGGCGGCGAGCTGACCGGTTCCGTTGAGCAGATACCAGCCGGGGCCCCTGATGGTCACCGAGACCCCCGGGCCGCTGGAGGCCCGGATCCCGGTGACGCTGCCGGTGAAACGCAACTCCACCTGCCATCCATCCGACCGGCTGGTGCCGTTGCTGACCACCAACTGCGCCTCGAAGTGATCCGCGTCGTCGGCGTCGAGCACCCGGTAGCTGGCGGTGACCGCCCCGCCCCCGTCGGTCGGCGCCGCCGGGGTGGAGGCGCTCGGCGACCGGTTGGCCTCCGGCCGCGCGGGCGATCCGGTAGGCGCCGGATCGGTCGGCGGTGCCGGCGACCCGGATGACGTGGGTGAGCCGGACGGGGTGACCGAAGCCGTCGCGGTGGGGCCGGTCGAGGTCGTCGTACGTGCCGTGGTCGCTGTCTCCGCGCTCTCCGCGGCAGTTGTCGGCAGACTCATCGGTGGCCCCGGCGCCCACGCGGACGGACGCTCGGGACCGCGGAACGACAACACTGCGACCACCAGCAGCACCGCCAGCACCGCGACGCCGACCAGCACCACCACCCAGGGTACGGAGGCGATCATCCTGGACAGGGCGTGCCCATCGACGGCGTCATCGCTCCGCGCACCGGTGGCACCACCACTCTGGTCACCGGCGGCCTCGTCGTTCCGGTCGCCGGTGCCGGCACGGTTGCCGTCGCCGTACTGGTCACCGGTGGCATCGTCATCGGCATCACCGGACGGCCGCACTGACATTGAGGTCCCCACTCGTCGTCGCCGACCGGCAGCCTAGTCACGCCGGGCCGGGGCGCGAAACGGGCAGGTGCCAAAGCCGGCCGGTCGGCGGCCCGGGTCGTACCGCTGGCTCAGCCCGTCCGCACGACAGTGCAGATGGCCGGCCCCTCCTCGGTGCTGCGGAGCAGGTAGCGGTACCGTTCGCCGGGCACCTGCCGGCCCTGGCTGTCCAGGAACTCCCAGCGCACCGCGACCTCCATAAGCAGGGCGGAAATCTGCTGCACCTGCTCGATGTCGGCATGCGCCGCGACCAACTCACGCTCGGCGTAGTCCGGCGCGGCGCCCACGAAGGACAGTGCGACGGCGGCCGGGGAGTTGAACGAGAAGCTGTAGGTGTCTGCCACCACCAGCCCGGGCAGGGCGTAACAGCCGGCGATCGACGGCAGGTCGCCGGCGGTCAGCGCCACCCCGTACCGGTCGAAGAAGTCGGTCAGCAGGTCGAGATCGGTGGAAGCAGTCACGCCGCAAGCAATTGCCGGGGCGTTCCTCGACGAAACCTCAACGAGGTGGGATCCGCACCTCGATCTCGCTGCCCAGCCGGGTGCTCCCGTGCAGACCAAGGTCGTCCCCGCTCCAGAACCGGCCCGGGTCGTACCAGTTCGGTCGGCGTCCGACCGGTAGCAGCCCCATCGCCTCGTAGGTGACCGCCACAACCTCCGCGCAGTACGCGGTTTCCAGGTCCAGGTCCTGCGCTGCCGTCACGCGTCGCCGGGAGGCCGGCAGCGGCAACCGCGGCGACGGTACGCGCCCGCGCATCCACCGCCAGGCCAGCTGGGCGGTGGACGGAAACGGTGTGCCGTCCAGCCGGGCGATGGTCCGCAGCACCGACCGCTCCATCTCCTCGTCGGCCGGCGGCTCGAGCTGACGCAGCCAGCCACGCTGGCCGTACCGGTTGGCCCAGACACAGACCGCGTCCCGCAGGTCGTGCAACTGCACACCACGTTGGTGGGTGCCGCTCCACAGGTCCGGCAGCGACCGGCCCAGCTCGGCGTGCCACATCAGCGGTGGCATGTCGTCCAGCACCACTGCCATGCCCACATGGTTGACCGGGCTGTTGGTGGTCAACTGGATGGCCCGGTCGGGCACGCTGCGGCCCCGGAAGACCCACAGATCGCCGGTACGGGTCAGCTCCACCGCCTCGTCCAGGCTGATGCTCATAACCGACTACCCTAAGCGGATGCGGCGACGGATGCGGTGGTGGAAGGTCCTCGGGTTGGCCGGTCTGGCCGGTGTCGCGGCCTCCGGCGTGGTGGTCGCCCGGGCGGAGCGGCGGCGGCGCGCGTACACGCCGGAGGAGATCCGGGCCCGGCTGCGCGACCGGCACGCGGAGGCCAACTCAAAGTCCCCGCACGACGAGGCCGGCTGAGTTCGCCTCAGTCCACGTCGATGTGGTTGCGGTCCCAACGGCCGCCGACCGGTTGGCTGTCCAGCCGCATCGCGCCCTCGGCGTTGCCGGCGAGGTCGTTGTCCTCGACCCGGCAGGAGACGCACGCGCCCCGGTCGCTGATCCACATGCCGTAACTCTGCGTCGGGTCGTCGCGGTTGTCCCAGATCCGGTTGCCGCGCACCGTCGCCGACTCGAAGTGGGCGTTCACCGTGAACCCGGCCCGGATCGGCGCCGCCGCCGGCAACTCGTAGCGCGCGCCCGGTGGTGGCACGTCCTCGTTCCACGCGATCGCGGCATCCGGCCGCAGATCGGCCAGGTCCAACTCCATCTCGGTGTTGCCGACCACAAGCGCCAGTCGGGACCCCACCCGCAGCAGCTTTCCGCGATGCCCGTCGGGCGGCCACACCGCCGCCCGGTCCGACACGGCACGCCGGCCGTACCGCACCGACTCACCGAAGCCGGTCGCCGCCGGAGCGCACTGCCGCCCGTTGCTCCGGACCCGGTTGTTCGTCACCGTCGCGTCGACCATCGGCCGGTTTACCCGGATTCCGTCCAGACCGTTGTCCCAGAACTCGTTGCTGTCGATCACCACGTCCGACGCCGGGCCCTCGTAGCCGTCGCCCAGGCTGTGCTGGTGGTACCCGTACCAACCGTTGCCGCTGATCCGGTTGCCCCGGATCGTGTACGGCCCGGGAGTGTTGCCCATGCTGATCCCATCGCGGACATTGCGGTCGATCACGCAGTCGGTGAGGATGCCGCCTCGGCCGGCGATGCCCGCCGTGCCGTTGGCGGACACGTCGAAGCCGGCCTCCAGGTTCCCGGTCAGCGTGCAGGCGGAGACGATCAGGCCGTCGGCGCCCCAGTCCGAGATGCCGAACCGGTTGGCCTGGCTGTGACAGCCGATGATGCGGTACCCGCGCGGCGGCGTCCAGTACGGCTTCTGCAACTCGAGGAAGATGCCGTTGGTGCCGTTGCCGAGGGTGGTGCAGTTGCTGATGGTGCAGCGCTCCACCGCACCCCAGCCACCGATGCCGATGCCGATGCCAGCGCCGCCGATCTCCTCACCGGTGTCCAGCCGGCCGCAGCCGACCACCACCACGCCGTCGATCAGGCTGTCCTGGAGGAAGTCGCAGCCGAGTCCGGTGGCGCCGGTGTGGTGGATGTAGAGATTGCGGAACACACCACGCACGACGTACTGCAGGCCGAGTCCCTTGGCCAGATAGCTGTACTCGGCCATGGCCACGCCCGAGCCGTCGATCTCGAAGTCGGCGAAGGTGCAGTCGGCGATGTGCCGGTCCCGGTCGGCACCGTGCTGCACGGTGGTCCAGAAGGCCAGTGGTGTCGGGTCTGCCCGGTTACCTTCGTTGCTGAGCACGAACCGGGTGGCGCCGGGCCCCGCACCGATCAGTGACACCCCGCTGCGCCAGATCGTGCCCGCGTCCCGGATCGAGTAGATGCCCGGCGGGCAGTAGATGACCCGGGCTCTACTGTCGGCGGCGTACCCCTCGCCAAGGCGGTCGACCAGGGCAGACAGCGCTGGCTGGTCGTTTGTCACCCCATCGCCCCGAAGTCCGAAGTCAAGCGCGTCGCACCACAGCGGCGCCCCGGCGACCGGCGACAGACGCTCCCGGATGGCGACGGACCGGTCCTGCTGCCGCACGGCCTCTCCCCTCGGTCGTGAACTGCTGACTGCCGCCGCTTTCCCCTTGCCCCCGCCCGAAAACGCCGCGGCACACCCGCGCCGTCATGCGCCTCGGCACGCCTACCGACCTGCCGAGGCGGCAGCCCGTCGCGGAACGTCCGTTACTTGACGTTTTGTGGTGATGTCGGTCACCGCAAACGCGGAATCCAGTCGGCAGCACCGCCGTTGTACATGGCGTAACCGCGAGCACCCCCGGGCACCCCCCGGCTGGAATGACTATCCCCCGCCGGGCGTTACACCCCCGCAGGACAAAGCGGCGCGGCATTCGCCTCCGCGCGAGGCCCCCCGGAATGCACCCAGCCCGCCCGGCGTTACACCCGGGACGACGCGGCCCTGTGGGCCCGACCCCCGGTCGCAACTCTCCGGAATGACTCCGGCCGACCCGGCGTTACATCATCTCCCGGGCACCGAGAGCCGGATGCACGCCATGCACTCTCCTTTCCGCGCGGCCCACCCGCATCCCCCATCGCGGGCACAGCCGCGCGCACCCCCGACCGAAAGGTGAACCGATCATGGCTACCACCATCCTGCGCAAGACCGCTCTGACCATCGCCGCTGCCGCCGCCACCGCCGGTGGCATCGCCGGCCCCGCCATCGCCGCCCAGGCCGCCCCGGCGACCAAGCCGGTCGTGGAGGTACAGGCCGAGCGCAAGCCCGGCGGCGAGCGTCAGCTCGACGTGCGATACCAGGCCCAGGACACCTTCTACTACTGTGGACCGGCCGCCACCCGCAACGCCCTGTCCGTGCAGGGCAAGAACATCGACCAGCACGACATGGCCGAGCGCATGGGCACCACCGAGGCCGGCACCAACTCCATCAACGACATCACCCCGGTGCTGAACAGGGAGACCGGCAAGGACGTCTACCGGTCGGTCGAGATCTCCGACGCCAAGGCCGACACCAAGCAGGCTGACAGGCTGCGCGAGGACGTCATTCGCACGGTGGACGCCGGCCGGGCCGTGGTGGCCAACATCGCCGGCACCGCCATCGACATCGACGGCACCGCCCACAGCTTCGAGGGTGGCCACTACATCAGTGTCGTCGGCTACCGCGACGGTGGCGAGCAGGTGAAGATCGCCGACTCGGCCGACCCGAACCAGGCCTCCTACTGGGTGACCACCGAGGACCTGGCCAACTGGATCGCCACCCGCGGCTACGCCGCCTCCTGACCAACCAAGAACACCACGAAGGGCCGACCCCACCCGGGGTCGGCCCTTCGTCGTCCGCGCCCCGCCCCGCCCCGCCCCGCCCCGCCCCGCCCCGCCCCGGGCAGCAACATCCCCGATGTTGCTGTGTCATGCCATGTGCCGGGCAGCAACATCCCCGATGTTGCTGTGTCATGCCATGTGCCGGGCAGCAACATCCCCGATGTTGCTGCCTGGTCGTGCCCCGGCGCTCTGACCCGACGGCGGTCGGGGGTGGCGCTGGGGTGGTGCGGGTCAGGGAGTGGTGGGGGTGAGGAACTCCAGGCGGTTGCCGTGGGCGTCGTGGGTGTGGAAGCGACGCAACCCGGGCAGTTCGTCATCGCCCCAGGTGACCGGATAGCCCGCGGCGCTCAGCCGCGCGGCGAGGGTGTCGAGATCGAGCCGCAGCAGGGCAGGGTGCGCCTTACGCGCCGGCCGGAAGTCGTCCTCCACACCCAGGTGCAGCTCCGTGCCGTACCCCCGGAACCAGCAACCACCGCGGGCCGCGAGGGCGGGCGGTTTGGTCAGCTCGGTGAGGCCGAGGATGCCGACGTAGAAGGCACGCGACAGGCCCTCCGAGCCCGGCGGGCAGGCCAGCTGTACGTGGTGGATCATGTCTGCACCTCCCGTCCTCACGATGACACCGGGTTGCGTGAATAGCAAGACGGACGTACGGTTTTATTGACGGCGAGAATCGGCGGTAAGTGTTGCCTAACCACGGCAGCACTCCGACCGGTGCGAAAGACTGCTCAGGACTACTCACGGTCGCTGGTGTGAAGGAGTACGACGTGGCGAGCCTCGACACCTTCGGTGCGAAGACCCAGCTACGCGTCGGAGACGCGAGCTACGAGATTTTCAAGATCAGCAAGGTGGAGGGGCAGGAACGGCTCCCCTACAGCCTGAAGATCCTGCTGGAAAACCTGCTGCGGACCGAGGACGGCGCGAACATCACCGCCGAGCACATCCGCCAGCTCGGTGCGTGGGACCCGACCGCGGTCCCGAACGTCGAGATCCAGTTCACCCCGGCCCGGGTGCTCATGCAGGACTTCACCGGCGTACCCTGCGTGGTCGATCTGGCCACCATGCGTGAGGCCGTCCGCGACCTCGGCGGCGACCCGACCAAGGTGAACCCGCTCGCCCCCGCCGAGCTGGTCATCGACCACTCGGTCATCGCCGACCTGTTCGGCCGCGAGGACGCCTTCGAGCGCAACGTGGAGCTGGAGTACACCCGCAACAAGGAGCGCTACCAGTTCCTGCGCTGGGGCCAGAGCGCGTTCAACGAGTTCAAGGTGGTCCCGCCCGGGACCGGCATCGTGCACCAGGTCAACATCGAGTACCTGGCCCGTACGGTGATGGAGCGCGGTGGCCAGGCGTACCCGGACACGGTCGTCGGCACCGACTCGCACACCACCATGGTCAACGGCCTGGGCGTGCTGGGCTGGGGCGTCGGCGGCATCGAGGCCGAGGCCGCCATGCTGGGCCAGCCGGTCAGCATGCTGATCCCACGGGTGGTCGGCTTCAAGCTCTCCGGCGAGATGCCGGCCGGCACCACCGCCACCGACCTGGTGCTGACCATCACCGAGATGCTGCGCAAGCACGGCGTGGTCGGCAAGTTCGTCGAGTTCTACGGCCCCGGCGTGAGCGCGGTGCCGCTGGCCAACCGGGCCACCATCGGCAACATGTCGCCGGAGTACGGCTCCACCGTCGCGATCTTCCCGATCGACGCCGAGACCGTCCGCTACCTGGAGCTGACCGGCCGCGACCCGCAGCGGGTCGCCCTCGTCGAGGCGTACGCCAAGGAGCAGGGCCTCTGGCACGACCCGAACCACGAGCCGATGTACTCCGAGAACCTGGAACTCGACCTGGGCACCATCGAGCCCTCCCTCGCCGGACCGAAACGCCCGCAGGACCGGGTGCCGCTCGGCAACGCCAAGACCCTGTTCCGCTCGGCGCTCACCGACTACGTGTCCGCCGACGAGACCGGCGGCGACCCGGGCCGCAAGCCAGGCGTCCCGCAGCAGGAGCAGCCGTACGGGGTCACCGGTCACGCCGACGAGGCCAGCGCCGAATCCTTCCCGGCCAGCGACGCCCCGGCCAACGGCATCGACGACCCGGCCGACGCGCCCCGCGACCTGGTGAACGCCGCCGTGGGCTCGGGCGGTCGGGCCAGCAACCCGATCCGGGTCACCGGCGCCGACGGCACCGAGTTCGAGCTGGACCACGGCTCCGTGGTGATCGCCGCGATCACCTCCTGCACCAACACCTCCAACCCGCAGGTGATGATCGGCGCGGCGCTGCTGGCCCGCAACGCCGTCGACAAGGGCCTGAACCGCAAGCCGTGGGTGAAGACCACCCTCGCGCCCGGCTCCAAGGTCGTCATGGACTACTACGAGCGGGCCGGCCTGACGCCGTACCTGGAGAAGCTCGGCTTCCACCTGGTCGGCTACGGCTGCACCACCTGCATCGGCAACTCCGGCCCACTTCCGGAGGAGATCTCCGCGGCGGTGAACGAGGCTGACCTCGCGGTCGTCTCGGTGCTCTCCGGCAACCGCAACTTCGAGGGCCGGATCAACCCGGACGTGAAGATGAACTACCTGGCGTCCCCGCCGTTGGTGGTGGCGTACGCCCTGGCCGGCACGATGGACATCGATCTGGCCAACGAGCCGCTCGGTGCGGACAGCGAGGGCAACCCGGTCTTCCTGCGCGACATCTGGCCGAGCACCGCCGAGATCCAGGACGTCGTCGCCTCCGCGATCGGCGCCGCCGGCTTCAGCTCCGCGTACGCCGACGTTTTCGCCGGTGACGAGCGCTGGCAGTCCCTGCCGACCCCGACCGGCGACACCTTCGCCTGGGACGGCGACTCCACCTATGTCCGCAAGCCCCCGTACTTCGAGGGAATGGGGCAGCAGCCGGAGCCGGTGACCGACATCGCCGGTGCCCGGGTGTTGGCCAAGCTCGGCGACTCGGTGACCACCGACCACATCTCGCCGGCCGGTTCCATCAAGGCCGACTCCCCCGCCGGGCAGTACCTCGCCGAGCACGGTGTCCCGCGCCACGAGTTCAACTCCTACGGCTCCCGCCGGGGCAACCACGAGGTGATGATCCGGGGCACGTTCGCCAACATCCGGCTGCGTAACCAGCTCGTTCCCGGGGTGGAGGGCGGCTTCACGGTCAACCACCTGACCGGCGAGCAGACCTCGATCTACGACGCCTCCACGGCGTACCAGGAGGCGGGCGTGCCGCTGGTCATCCTGGCCGGCAAGGAGTACGGCTCCGGCTCGTCGCGGGACTGGGCGGCGAAGGGCACCATGCTGCTCGGGGTGCAGGCGGTCATCGCCGAGTCGTACGAGCGGATCCACCGTTCCAACCTGATCGGGATGGGCGTGCTGCCGTTGCAGTTCCCCGCCGGGGAGAACGCCGAGTCGCTCGGGCTGACCGGCACCGAGACGTTCACCATCACCGGGGTGGCCGCCCTCAACGACGGCGAGACGGCGCGCACGGTGAAGGTCACCACCGATGGCGGCGTGGAGTTCGACGCGGTGGTGCGGATCGACACCCCGGGTGAGGCGGACTACTACCGGCACGGCGGCATCCTGCAGTACGTGCTGCGGCGCATGATCGCCAGCTGACCGCGATGCCGTGAGGGCTCCCACCCGCCCGGGTGGGAGCCCTCACGTCGTCGGTGTCCCCGTCAGTCGGTGCGGCGGGCATCCCGAATCTTCATGGCGTGCTCCACCAGCATGATGAGCACCTCCTTGGCCGAGTCCCGCTGCCGGGCGTCGCAGAGCAGCACCGGCACCTCGGGGTCGAGGTTCAGTGCCGACCGCACCTCGTCGAGCCGGTGCCGGCGGGCGCCCTCGAAGCAGTTGACCGCGACGACGAACGGGGTCCCCCGACCCTCGAAGTAGTCGATGGAGGGGAAGCAGTCTGCCAGCCGACGGGTGTCGGCCAGCACCACCGCGCCGATCGCGCCGAGTGCCAACTCGTCCCAGACGAACCAGAACCGGTCCTGGCCCGGAGTGCCGAACAGGTACAGCACCAGGTCGTCGCTGATGGTGATCCGACCGAAGTCCATCGCGACGGTGGTGGTCCGCTTCGCCTCGACGCCTTCCAGGTCGTCGATGCCCACTCCCGACTCGGTCAGCACCTCCTCGGTCCGCAGCGGGCGCGTCTCACTGACCGCGCCCACCAACGTGGTCTTACCCACCCCGAACCCGCCGGCGATCAGAATCTTGATCGCCGTGGGCAGAGCCGTCGCGTCCGACGACCGCTCAGAGTGCCCGTAGTCCATTGATAACCGCCTCGAAGATGCTGTGTGCCGACGATCGCCAGGTGCACCGGGCCCAGGCCGGCGAGCCGGTGGCCGGGCGGGCCGGCCACTGGTCACCGCGTTCCCGCCACCGTCACCCGGGCTACTTCTCCCCGTTGACCTGCTCAGCTGGCCGGGACGGCGAGGCGACGTACCTGCCGACCCGGGTGATCAGCATGGCCATCTCGTACGCGATCAGCCCGATATCGGCGTCCGCAGTGGCCAGCACTGCCAGGCAGGCGTTACGCCCGGCGGCTGTGACGAACAGGAACGACGACTGCATCTCGATGATGGTCTGCTGCACCTGCCCGCCGCCGAAACGCTTGCCGGCGCCGCGGGCCAGGCTCTGGATGCCGGCCGCCATCGCCGCCAGGTGCTCACCGTCGTCGCGGCTGAGCCCCTGCGAGGAGGCCATCAGCAGGCCGTCGGCGGACAGCGCGACCGCATGTTCGGCCTGCTTGACCCGGTCAACCAGATCATCCAGCAACCACGTCAGGTCGGCACTCGAAGCCGTCTTCTGGGCCACTTCGTCGTCCTCTTCTCCCCCGGCTCATCGCCGTGCTCACTTGGGCCTGACCGAACTCCCGGCTCGCCGGGCAGCGCACCTCGGTCAGGTCGCCTGTTGATCGGCGTCCGCGGGCTCATCGTCGGGCCCGGACCGACCGCCAGCACCGAGCAGCCGTGCGGCGTCGGAGCGTCCGCGCCGGGTGCCGGTCTGGTACGAACTCATCATCCGCCGAACCTGTTCGGGCTCGCGGACCACGTCCTCGTCCGCTTGCACCGCCTCGGGCTCGGCCCGCAACGCCGGGGCCAGGCTCGCCTGGCGTACCCGGACCGGCAGGCCCGACTCGGTGCGGGTCAGCTCGATCTCGGCAGGCGTCGGGCCGCCCGGGGTCACCGGCTCGGCCGGCCGACCGGCGGCGGGGTCCCCACTGCTTCCGGGATCAGTGGTCGGGAGCGGCGGCCATGGCGGGCTGTCGGCGGACGCTGAGGCCACCGGCAGTCCAATCGGGATGGTCGGTCCGTCCCAGTCAACGGATTGCCCGGCACGGGGCCGGGGCACGCTCGGCAGCCCGGATCCATCGGCGCCGTCGCCGGTGGAGTGCCCGATCTCCGCCGGCACCTCCCGGCCGGTACCGATCGCGTCACCGTCGCCGGTGGGCTGTGCCGGGGCGTCCACAGGTTGTCCCCCGGTCATGCCCGGCTCGGCCTCGTCGACGATCAGGTCGCTCGGGATCAGCACCACGGCGGTCGTCCCGCCGTACACCGACTCCTTGAGCCGGACCCGCACGCCATGCCGGTCGGTCAACCGGTTCACCAGGTAAAGGCCCAGCCGGGACGGGTCGGCGAGGTTCAGCTCGGTACGGTCCCCGATGCGGTGGTTGGCGGCGGCGAGGTCCTCCTCGGTCATGCCCAGCCCGCGGTCCTCGATCTCGATGGCGAAGCCGTTGGCGGCCAGTTCTCCGCGTAGCTCGACGCTGGTGTGCGGTGGCGAGAACGAGAGCCCGTTCTCGATCAGTTCGGCGATCAGGTGGATGACGTCACCGACGGCCCGCCCCGCCAGCCACACACCGCCGATCGGACTCACAGTGACGCGGGTGTGGTCCTCGACCTCACCGACCGCGCCCCGGACCACGTCCACCATCGGGACGCTACGGCGCCAGACCCGGCCCGGAGTGGAGCCGGAGAGCACGATGAGGTTCTCCGCGTTGCGTCGCATCCGGGTGGCCAGGTGGTCGACGCGGAACAGATCTGCCAACTCCTCGGCGTCCTGTTCGCGGCGCTCCATCGCGTCGAGCAGGGTGAGCTGGCGGTGCACCAGGGCCTGGGTACGCCGGGCCAGGCTCAGGAACACCTCGCGTGCGGCCCTGCGCAGTTCGGCCTGCTCGACCGCGGTGCGGACGGCGCCCTCCTGCACCACGTCGAAGGCGCGACCCACCTGGCCGAACTCGTCGTCACCGAAGCGCAGCGGTGGCAGTTCCCTGGCGACGTCCACCTGTTCACCGCGCCCGAGCCGCTCCGCCACGCTCGGTAGCCGTTCGTCGGTGAGTCGGAACGCCGCATCGCGCAGTCGTTGCAGCTGCCGCGCCAGGGCCCGTGCCGTGGTGATCGAGACGACCACCGAGGCGATGACCGCGAGCAGGCCGAGGCCCGCGGCGAGGACCAGTCGGACGATGACACCGATCGCGACCGGCGTGGCCCGCTCGACGACGTCGTCGGCGCCGGCCAGCACCACGTCACCGATCTCGATCAGCGCCGCACGGGTGGTGTCGGACCAGTCCGCGGTCGAGAACGGCAGCCGGTTGGTGCCGTTGCCGTTCATGACCTGGGATTCCAGATCGGCCAGCCGCCGGAAGTTCGCTCCGGTGACCATCTGCTCGTAGCGGCGCTGATCAGCATCGGGCAGCCGGACGACCGCCTGCTCGGCGACGAACCGACGGGCACCGACGACCCGGGTGAACTCGGCCCGCTCGACCTGGGTGATCCGGCCCGCGGCGAGCACCCCGGCCAGCATGGCGTCCTCCTGGGACAGCAACTCCCGGGCCCGGTTGAGCCGGATCAGGTGAGCGGCGTCCTCGGCGACCTGGTCGTCGTCGAGCTTGCCGAGTTCGTCGTACACCTCGTAGATCGACTCGATCAGCGCGGTGAACGTCGCACCGGCGTCGCTGCGGCCTATGTTGCGCCCGTCGACGGCGGTACGCGTGTCCGGCAGCGCGGCCAGTTGCCGCTTCAGCTCGGCGACACCGTCGTGCAGCGCGTCGCTGCCGAGCACGCCGACCTGCCAGTCGTCGGTCGACTCGGCGAATTCGGCGGCCAACTGGTCGGTGCGCTCGCGTAGCCGCGTCAGCTCGTCGAGCTGTGCCTCTTGCGGGCGTCCGAGATAGACCAGCGACGTGCGCCGTTCCAGCTGCAAGTGCAGCAGCAGCGGCTCGGTGGGATCGAACACCTGCGCGTCGAGCGCCTGCACACCGAGCAGATTCACTCCATCTCGGACGGTCACCCAGGCAGCGAAGCCCCAGAGCGCCACCAGTGTGGCCAGCAGGGCCACCACCTTGGCGCGCAGCTTCGTACTGCGGGAACCCATCACACCGTCCCTGGCCCTGAGCTAGTTGACCGATCAGTCAGGAGAGGCCACACAGCACACCGGCCCCGGCGCAACCTAACAACGTCACCGCTTCAACTCAAGCGCTTGGTGATCATGCGCTGGTCGGCCCGGGTCACCCCGCCACAGGTGCATGTTCCGGCCCGAGCGCCGGCCGCCGGGCCGCCTGCGCCACCACCGGTAGGTGAGCGGCGGTGGGTGGCTGTCGGGGGCGCGTCGGCCCGTCCGGGCGATTCGCCGACGGGAATGCGAGCCGTGGTCGGTCCCGCTGTGTCAGGCTCAGGGACATGGACGACAAGACCATCCTGAGCCGGATCTCGGATCTGGTTGACGAGGAGCACCGGCTGCGCGCACAGGCCCAGGCCCACGAGTCGGGCACCGCCGACGAGGCCCACACCCGCCTCAGTGAGCTGGAAGAGTCCCTCGACCAGTGCTGGGATCTGCTGCGCCGCCGCCGCGCCGCTCGGCAGGCCCATGGCGATCCCGAGGCCCAGGGTGCCCGCCCGGTGTCCGAGGTCGAACGGTATCTGCAATGAATTCCGCTCGCCCGCGCCCCGCGGTCCGGCCGAGAAAGGCCGACACCATGTCGAGCAGCACGAGCGGGCCGCCCACCAGCCCTGCGATCGCCGGGTACGCCAGGCGGTCCGGATTGCGCAGGCCCCGGTAGCCGCCGACGGGCTCCGGGTGGTGGTCAGCACCACCCGGAGCCCGTCGGTCAGGCCAGACCGGCCTCGCGGCACAGCAGTTCGGTAAGCGCCGTCGGGTCCACGAGGCCCGCCGGCAGCCCCCGGGCGGCGAACCAGGTGGCGACGATCCGAACATCGCGGGCCAGGAACTCCCGCCCCTGCGGGTTGACCACCACGTCGACCACCTGTGGTAGGTCGATCAGCGCCAGCCGTCCCGCGTGCACCAGCAGGTTGTACGGCGACAGGTCGCCGTGCGCGTACCCGGCCCGGGCCAGCACGACAAGTGCGTCGACCAGTTGCCCCCACAGCTCACGTAGTTCGGCCGGTGGTGGGCGCAGCTCGGCCAGTCGGGGTGCGGCGCGGCCCTCGTCGGCGTCGCCGAGGAACTCCAGCATCAGCTCGGTGCCCCGCAACTGCACCGGATACGGCACGGTGATGGTGCCGTAGCGCTGGCCGATCTCCCAGAGCCGGCTCAGGGCGGCGAACTCCGCCGCCGCCCACTGCCCGGCGATCATCTGCCGGCCGAACGCGGTCCGGCCGGTCATCGCCCGCATCTCACGTGACCGGCGGACCCGGCGCCCTTCGAGGTAACCCGCGTCGCGGTGGAACAGCCGGTGTTGGGGATCCCGGTAGCGTTTCGCCGCCAGCAGGCAGGACCGGTCCGTGCCGGGAAGACCTCGGCGCACCAGGTGGACGTCGGCCTCCTTGCCGGTCTTGAGCACACCGAGCTCGGTGTCCTTCGCCGCCAGCTCGGTGACCAGCCAGTGTGGATGGGGCTGTGGGCCGTGCAGCGCGTCGTCCCAGGAGGTCCACGTTTCGTCGGTCTCCGGGTCTGGTTCGTCGGGGTCGGTGGGAGCGGGGCCGGTCGGCCGGCCGCGCTTCAGGAAGTGCGGTTCGTCGTCGTCGAAGCGGCGTCGGCCGCGGGTTCGGCGCTCGGGCGCCGGGAAGTCGTGATCGCGCATGGCGCTGGTAATCCCTTGGTCGAGGTGTGGGGAGGCAGGAAGTGACCTGCGAAGACGGCCATGACCGACCCCCTCTCCTCGACCGGGCGACGCCCGGATCGCACGATGCGCGGACCATGCTCGTCGGCGCGTCCGGCCGGGTCAACCGAATTAGAGCGACTCAAGCGCCCATGATCTCGGCGATGGCGGCGATCACGGTGTCCACCGTCGCCGTGGGTGCGAAGCGGGCGTCGGTCCAGGGACGCCCCCGGTGCAGCCAGATGCTGGGCAGGCCGACGGCGGTGGCTCCGCCGATGTCCGCCTCCGGGCCGTCGCCGACCACCCAGGCGCCGCGCAGCGGCATCCTGGCCCGCTGCGCGGCGAGCGCGAAGATGCGCGGGTTGGGCTTGCTGACCCCGGCCTCTTCGGAGATCACCCAGTCGGCGACGTACCGGTCCAAGCCGGTACGTCGGATCTTGGTGTCCTGTTGCCGGACCGCGCCGTTGCTCACCACGACCGGCATCCATCCGGCGTCGTCGGCGATCCGCAGGGCGCACGCCACCAGCGGGTCCAGCCGGGTGAACTCGACCACCCCGTCGTGCAGTTCCTCCACCAGGTCGATGGAGGGGATCCGCAACCGGTAGCGGTCCCGGATCGCGTCCGCCACGTCCCAGCGATCCGTCAATCCGTCGGCGTCGATTGATAGCAACCACTCGATGTCGTGCGGTGGCGCTCCGATGCCGTCGAGGAAACGCTCTGCCCAGGTGCGGAACGGCCCGGCCCGATCGAGCAGGGTGTTGTCCAGGTCCAGCAGGAGCAGCGGCACTCGGGCACCTTACGGTAATCGGGTACCTCGCCGACAGGGCGGAAGGTTACGCGGCGGTGTCGGTCCGGAACAGCAGTCGCGGGCGGCCGACCATCGGGAACCAAGCCGTACGTACGGTTTGCGTCAGCTGAGGAGAGCTGACACGATCGACACGTGCCCAGAGTAAGTCAGGATCAGCTCGACGCCCGCCGCCAGGAGATCCTCGCCGCCGCGCGAGCCTGCTTCGCCCGGCACGGCTACGAGGGCGCGACCGTTCGACGTCTGGAGGAGGCCACCGGCCTGTCAAGGGGAGCCATCTTCCACCACTTCCGGGACAAGGACTCCCTCTTCCTCGCCGTCGCCGAGGACGACGCGGCCACGATGGTGGAGACCGTCGCCCGCAACGGCCTGGTCCAGGTGATGCGTGACCTGCTCGCCCGGGCGGTCTCCCCGGACACCACCGGCTGGCTGGGCAGCCAACTGGAGGTGTCGCGACGGCTGCGGACCGACCCGGCCTTCGCCACCCGCTGGGCACAGCGGTCGGCCGCCATCGCCGAGGCGACCCGGGACCGGCTGGCCCGGCAGCGGGAGGCCGGCGTGCTCCGCGAGGACATCCCCATCGACGTGCTGGCCCGTTTCCTCGAACTCGCCTACGACGGGCTGGTGCTGCACCTGGCCATGGGCCGACCCGCCGGCGACCTGGGCGCGGTGCTCGACCTGGTCGAGGAAGCGGTGCGCCGACACTGAACCGTCAGGTAACGAGAAGATAACTCGACCGTACGGGCAGCCGGATGCTGGCATCGCCGCTCCACAATGAAGCCGCGTTCCCTCGCGTGACAGGAGCAGGCCATGACGGGTTTCGCGGTCGATTACGACACCTGGGGAGTTCCCGGTCCCACCTTCATCACGCTCTATCTGGTGGCTACGGTGATCGCCGTCGCCGTCGTGCTGATCCGCCGTCGGGCGCTGCTGGGCGGGCGGGTCGCTCCCCCCGCCGACCAGCTGAATCCGCAGCAGGTCGCCTATCTCAACGGCGGCGATGATTTCGCCGTCTGGACCTCCCTCGGCGCGCTGCGGAGCCAGGGCGCGATCGGCGTCCATCCGGACCGCCGGCTGACCGCCGACGGTCCGCTACCGCCCGCCGCCACCTCACTCGACCGGGCCATCCACTACGCCGCGACACAGCGCACCCTGGCCCGGGAGCTGCGGCGCGCCGAGTGGGTCGAGCGCGCCCTCACCGAACTGCGTGACGGACTCGACCAGCGCGGTCTCGCGATCGGACCGGACCGGCGGGCCGCCCTGCGGCACGGTCCGCTGCTGCTGGTCGCCCTGCTGGTGCTCGGTGCCGCCCGGATCGTCGCCGGGCTCGCCAACCACCGCCCGGTCTGGTTCCTGGTGCTCACCGTCCTCGCGCTCGGCATTCTGACCGCCGTCCTGCTCGTCCGGGTGCCCCGGCGTACCCGGGCAGCCGAGGCCGCACTGCGGGCGCTACGCCAGCGCAACCGGCACCTCACACCCGCCGCGAACCCGGCGTACGCGACCTACGGAGCGGCGGGAGCGGCCATGGCGGTGGCCCTCTACGGCAGCGCGTCACTCTGGGCACTCGACCCGGCCTTCGCCCAGCAGGCCGAGATCCAACGCCAGGCCGTGGCCGGCGGCGCGAGTTCCACCGGAGGATTCGGCGGCAGCGCCGCAGGCGGGTGCGGCGGCGGCAGCTGTGGTGGCGGTGGTGGCGGTGGTGGGGGCTGCGGTGGCGGCGGGTGCGGCGGATGAACCTTCCGCACGGCGTCGGCATCGGCTGGCGACCGGAGATCTCCGGGTTCGTCGCCGAGCTGCCCGGCCTGCGCTTCGTCGAGGTGATCGCCGAGTCGGTTCCGGCCGCCGGACCGCCCCCGGACGACCTGGTCGCGCTGCGGGACCGTGGCGTCACCGTGGTACCGCACGGCGTGCGGCTCTCCCTCGGCGGCGCGGAACCGGTCGACCCGGTCCGGGTCGCCCACCTGGCGGCCGTCGCGCAGCTGCTGGCGGCCCCCCTGGTCAGCGAACACATCGCCTTCGTCCGGGCCGGTGGTCTGGAGGCGGGCCACCTGCTGCCGCTGCCCCGCACCCACGAAGCGGTCGACGCGATCTGCGCCAACATCACCCGCGCCCAGGCGGACCTGCCGGTGCCGATCGCGCTGGAACCGATCGCCGCCCTGTTCGACTGGCCGGACGACGAGCTCGACGAGGCGGCGTTTCTCCACGAGATCCTGGACCGCACCGGAGCGCTGCTGCTGCTCGACGTCGCCAACGTGTACGCCAACGCCCGCAACCGCGGCACCGACCCGGCCGCGCTGCTCGACCGACTGCCGCTGGAGCGGGTGGCGTACCTGCACGTCGCGGGCGGCGCCGAAGGTGGCGGCTTCTACCACGACACGCACACCGACCCGATCGGGCGGGAGGTGCTGGAGCTGCTCGCCGAGCTGTGCGCCCGGCACCGCCCACCGGCGGCCCTGCTGGAGCGCGACGGGCACTATCCGCCGGCGGCCGAGTTGCGCACCGAACTGGACGCCGTCGCCGCCGCCTGCGGCTTCCCGGTGGTGACGTGACACCGGCCGGGTCGAGACCCGACGCCCTCGCCGGCAGGTCGGTCGGGTCACTCGCCTCGCGGCAGGCGGAGCTGGTCGCGGCCCTGGTGGCCGGCGGTACTCCGCCGCCCGGCTTCGCGCCCGGCCCGTTGGCCGCCGCCCGCGCCGCGCTGCTG
>NZ_JBXUOW010000014.1:0-94621 GCF_057196645.1 Micromonospora sp. ATLC16 | reverse complement strand
CCCGGGGCACGGCGTCGGGGCCGGCGGCGCGGGCGCCCGCGTCGGCGACCGCCAGGGCGACCCGCACCGGGCGGCGCGGTGCCAGCGGGGCGATCACCTCGGCGGCGTCGGCCAGCTTCGGCTCGTCGAGCACCTCCTCGGCGATCCGGCGGACCTGCCAGCCGATCTCGTCGTAGCGGTCCAGCAGTTCCGGCCCGCTGGCCAGGCCCGCATCGACCAGCCGCCGGGCGGTGGCCACCACCGGATCGCGGGCCACGTCGGCGGTGATCTCCGCGACGGGGCGGTACGCGCTCTCGGCGTCCGCACCGGCGTGTCCCATCAGCCGGACCGTGGTCAGGTGCAGCACGGCCGGACGTCGGTGCCGGCGTACCCAGGCTGCCGCCTCGGCCGCCACCTCGTAGGTGCCGACCAGGTCGGCACCGTCGGCGGCGAAGTACCGGATGCCGGGCTTGGACCGCAGGGCCGTCGCCACCCACCCCTGCGGCGACCGGACACTGATGCCGAGCCCGTTGTCCTCGCAGACGAAGAGCACCGGGATGCGCAGGCCGGTGTGGTCGTACCAGCCGGCGGTGTTGAACGCGGCCGTGGCGCTGGCGTGGTTGATCGAGGCGTCCCCGAACGAACAGACCACGATGGCGTCGGCCGCCCAGGGCGTCGGCTCGGGTTCCGCGCCGGGTCGGTTCGCTTCTCCTCGGGAGTCCAACCGACGCAGCCGTTCCACGGCGAGACCCATCCCGACCGCGCGGGGCAGGTGCGATGCGATGGTCGAGGTCGTCGGGACCACCGCGAGGTCGGCGCGGCCGAATACCTTGTGCCGGCCACCGGCGATCGGCTCCTGGCTGGAGGCCACCATGCCGCGCAGGACGTCCCGGGCCGCCTCGGCGTACGCCCGGGGCAACGGCCGCTTGACCCCCGTCGTCCGGATCCCGTCGGAACCGGCAGCATCCGGCCCGGGGATCGGCGTGGTCACGGTGGCCGGTCGGGAGTCGGTCAGTGGCACCGCTGCCGGTCGGTCCCCGGCGGCGGCTGCCCGCCCCTGCGGGTGGACGCCGGAGTCGGCAACCGGCGGCAGGTCGGCGGGGTCACCGTCCCTCTGGTCGATCACCGTCGGGTCGGACCCGCCGCCGGACGGGTCCGCGTCGTTGGACAGATCCGCGCCGCCGGACGGGCTCGCGCCGCTCAGCGAGTCGGTCTCCCCGGTGACCGGACCGCTCGCCGGCTCGCCCGGCGTTCCGGGGGCAGCTCCCCGTCCGCCGGTCTCCGGCAGGTCCGAGGCGGGCGGCTCGCCGGATCTGTCGGAAGGCTCAGCCTCGGCGGAATGGCCGGTACCCGCGGCGTCCGTAGCCTGGCCGGCCCGCGCCTCCGCGGCGGTCCGGGCGGACATCTGCCCCGGCGGCACAGCCGGCGCGGACGGCGGAACAGCCGGCGCGGACGGCGGCACAGCCGGCGCGGACGGCGGAACAGCCGGCGCGGAGGGCTGCGGCGTCGGCGCGGACGGGTCGGTCTGTGCGGCGCGGACGCAGTAGAAGGCGCCGGAGCGGTAGTGCAGCAGTACCGGGTCCGTGGGCCGCAGGGCCGCCGCCACCGCGGCATTGCCCTCGTGACCCGCGGAGCCGATGGTGTAGTAGCCCTCGCCGAAGCTGCGCAGCCAGCGACCGGCCAGATCGAGTTGCCGGCTGGTGACCTGGGCGTCGAAGAGGTCCAGCAGTTGGGCACCGGTCAGTGTGCTGTCCTCGGCCACCGGCCGCGTCGGGTCGCCGCGGCGCCGTGGCGCGGCGAGGGCGGCCAGGGACTCCCGGAACCGGTCGTCGAGATCCTGCGGGGTGGTCACGTCCGACAGCATTACCGACCGGGGCACGCCTCGCACAGTCGAGTGTCCCTCACGCCTGCCCGGTCTGGACGCAGTCCGCCGGGCAGCCGCCATCGGAAACCTTCCACACCAGATCACGCAGGGCGGCGAGTTCCTCGTTGTCGAGCGGGGTCAGCAGCCGGGAGTCGGAGAGTACGAGATGGACCCGCTGGCGCATCCGCCGACCGGCGTCGGTCACCACCAACGTCTTCTGCCGCCGGTCTGTCGGGTCGACCCGGCGCTCGACCAGCCCGGCCTGCTCCAGCTTGTCGACCAGAGCGGTGACGTTGGACCTGTCGCAGCGCAGCTGGTCGGCGAGCTCGCGGGCGGGCAACGGACGGTCCGGGTCGAGCTGGTACAGCGCGCGGGCCACGGCCGGGGTCAGGCCCAGCGCGGCGATATCGAGACCCTGGTGGTGCCGCAGGACGGCGGCGACGTGCATGATCCGGCGTACCGTCTCACCGGCCAGCCGGGCGCGGTCGGCCGGTTCGGGGCCAGCCGGGGCGATGATCGGCCGTGACATGGTCACATCCTAGGTGGCGGGCCCCTGCGACCTCGTCCGACTGGAGACGGTGTCGGGCTGCCGAGAGGTGCGTCGGGTCTGCTCCGCTCGGCCGTGTTCGGACATCGTGCGGCGACGAGGGGAACGGGATCAGCCGGACAGGAAGGAGAAGCGGACCTGCCGGGTGGGATTGTCGCCGTTGGTGTCGACCAGGCAGATCGACTGCCAGGTGCCCAGGGCCAGCCGCCCGTCGAGGACCGGCAGCGTCGCGTACGGGGCGACGAGGGCGGGCAGCACGTGATCTCGGCCGTGTCCCGGTGAGCCGTGCCGGTGCCGCCACCGCTCGTCGGTCGGCAGCACGGCGTCCAGCGCGGTGAGCAGGTCGTCGTCCGAGCCTGACCCGGTCTCGATGATGGCCACACCGGCGGTGGCGTGCGGCACGAAGACGTGCAGCAGCCCGTCGCCGCAGCCGGCGACGAACCGCTCGGCCTCGGTGGTGATGTCCCGGACGGTCGGCCGGGAACCGGTCCGGACGGTGATCAGCTCACTGCGCACACCCGCATCCTTCCGTACTGGGCAGCGGCCCGCCGAGACCGCAGTGAACTGGTTAGTAACTGTGTCGAGCGTCGCCCTTAGGTCGGGTGGACGTGACGGCGAGTGCCACGACGGGGCAGGATAGCGCTAGAGACCTACCCACACACTACCGAGGGAACGCCTGTGGCCACGGAACGCAAGCGCCCGGTGATCACGGCCGGCCTGCCGAGCCAGCTTCCGGACATCGACCCCGAAGAAACCAGCGAGTGGGTCGAGTCGCTCGACGGTGTCATCGGCGACCGTGGCACCAAGCGAGCCCGCTACGTCATGCTGCGGCTGTTGGAGCGCGCCCGGGAGCGCCAGGTCGGCGTGCCGTCGCTGACCACCACCGACTACATCAACACCATCCCGCCGGAGCGCGAACCGTGGTTCCCCGGCGACGAGCACGTCGAGCGCCGGATCCGCGCGTACGTGCGGTGGAACGCGGCGATGTTGGTGCACCGCGCGCAGCGGCCGGAGATCGGCGTCGGTGGCCACATCTCGACCTACGCCAGCTCGGCCTCGCTCTACGAGGTCGGCTTCAACCACTTCTTCCGGGGCAAGGACCACCCGGGCGGCGGCGACCACCTCTTCTACCAGGGGCACGCCTCCCCCGGCATGTACGCGCGGGCGTACCTGGAAGGCCGGCTCAGCGAGAACCAGCTCGACGGCTTCCGGCAGGAGTTGTCCCACCCCGGCGGTGGCCTTCCCTCGTACCCGCACCCCCGGCTGATGCCGGACTTCTGGGAGTTCCCCACGGTCTCCATGGGTCTGGGTGGTCTGAATGCCATCTACCAGGCCCGGTTCAACCGGTACCTGCACCACCGGGGCATCAAGGACACCTCCGACCAGCACGTCTGGGCCTTCCTCGGCGACGGCGAGATGGACGAGCCGGAGAGCCTCGGTGCGATCGGGATGGCCGCCCGCGAGGAGCTGGACAACCTCACCTTCGTGATCAACTGCAACCTGCAACGCCTGGACGGGCCGGTACGCGGCAACGGCAAGGTCATGCAGGAGCTGGAGGCGTTCTTCCGGGGCGCCGGCTGGAACGTGATCAAGGTGGTCTGGGGGCGGGAATGGGACCCGCTGCTCACCGCCGACACCGACGGCGCGCTGGTCAACCTCATGAACACCACGCCCGACGGCGACTACCAGACCTACAAGACGGAGTCCGGGGCGTACGTGCGGGAGCACTTCTTCGGTCGTGACCCGCGTACCCGCAAGATGGTCGAAGGGCTGACCGACGACGAGATCTGGAACCTCAAGCGGGGCGGGCACGACTACCGCAAGCTGTACGCGGCCTACAAGGCGGCGACCGAGCACACCGGCCAGCCGACCGTGATCCTGGCCAAGACGATCAAGGGCTGGACGCTTGGCTCGCACTTCGAGGGCCGCAACGCCACGCACCAGATGAAGAAGCTGACGCTGGAGAACCTGAAGACCTTCCGCGACCGGCTCTACCTCGACATCCCGGACTCGGCGCTGGAGGAGAACCCCTACCTGCCGCCGTACCTGCGGCCGGACGAGAAGTCCGACGAGATGCAGTACCTGCACGAGCGGCGCAAGCAGCTCGGCGGCTACCTGCCGAGCCGGCGGACCAGTGTCAAGCCGCTGACCATCCCCGGCGCGGAACGCTTCGCCGACGTCAAGCGCGGTTCGGGCAAGCAGAAGGTGGCCACCACGATGGCCTTCGTACGCCTGCTCAAGGACCTGATGAAGGACAAGGAGTTCGGTAAGCGCTGGGTGCCGATCATCCCTGACGAGGCGCGCACCTTCGGCCTGGATTCCATCTTCCCGACCGCCAAGATCTACTCGCCGCACGGCCAGCGGTATACGTCGGTGGACCGGGAGCTGTTCCTGTCGTACAAGGAGTCGACCGCCGGGCAGATCCTGCACGAGGGGATCAACGAGGCCGGTTCGGTCGCCTCGTTCACCGCGGCCGGCACGTCGTACGCCACCCACGACGAGCCGATGATCCCGATGTACATCTTCTACTCGATGTTCGGGTTCCAGCGCACCGGCGACGGCTTCTGGGCCGCCGCCGACCAGATGGCCCGGGGCTTCGTGCTCGGCGCCACCGCCGGCCGCACCACGCTCAACGGTGAGGGGCTCCAGCACGAGGACGGGCATTCCCTGCTGCTGGCCGCCACCAACCCGGCGGTCATCGCATACGATCCGGCGTTCGCGTTCGAGATCGCGCACATCATGGAAAACGGCCTGCACCGGATGTACGGCGCGGAGCCGGAGAACGTCTTCTACTACCTCACCGTCTACAACGAGCCGATTCACCAGCCGGCGGAACCCGACGGCGTGGACGTCGAGGGCATCGTCAAGGGCATCCACCGCTACTCCCCCGCGCCGTCGGTGGACGGGGACGCTCCCCGGGCGAACCTGCTGGCCTCCGGCACCGGCGTGCAGTGGGCGCTCAAGGCGCAGCAGTTGCTGGCGCAGGACTGGGGGGTGGCCGCCGACGTCTGGTCGGTCACCTCGTGGACCGAGCTGCGCCGCGACGCGGTGGAGTGCGAGGAGTACAACCTCCTGCACCCGGGCGCCGAGCAGCGGGTGCCGTACATCCAGCGCAAGCTGGCCGACGCCGACGGCCCGAAGGTGGCGGTCAGCGACTGGATGCGGGCGGTGCCGGACCTGATCTCCCGGTGGGTGCCGGGCGACTGGACGTCGCTGGGCACCGACGGCTTCGGGCTGTCCGACACCCGGCACGCGCTGCGGCGGCACTTCCACGTCGACGCCGAGTCGGTGGCGGTCGCGACGCTGCGGCAGCTCGCGCTGCGCGGGGCGGTGCCGGCCCACGTGCCGACCGAGGCGGCCAAGAAGTACGCGATCGACGACGTCAACGCCGCCCCCGTCGGCGAGACCGGCGGCGACAGCTGAGCAGTTCCACTCCAAAGGGCCCGGCGCGCACACCGCACGCCGGGCCCTTCCACATCCCCACCCACCCCACCCACCCCCAGTCTCGTTGATCATGAGGTTGGCGGCGTTTTGAAGATCGACTACTGCCGCCAACCTCATGATCAACAGAGCTGGGGGTGGCTCGGGCACGCCGGGCGGCCGGTCGACGACCTGCAACGGCATCTGGGCGCGTACGGGCACCTGGCGGCGCTGCGCCAGGGCGATCTGGCGTATTTCGGCGGCGGCCAGCCAGCCCAGCTCGGTGGTGGCGTTCGGCGTCACCGTGCCGTCGGCCGGCACCTACCGGCCGTTCTTCGAGTTTCGGCACCTGGACGAGGTACGCATCGCCGCGTTCACCGTGAACGTGTGAGTCGCGCTCCGGCACCGACGAGCGGTGGCGGCCCGGGTGCCCCTGGCGGGGACACCGGGGCCGCCACCTTCGCGGGTGACGCCGGGACGCGGCCCGTCAGCCGACGGCGGCCAGATCGGTCAGCCGGGCCAGCGAGTCCTCCAGGTCGGCGCCGACCCGACGCAGGCCGAGCCGGAGCAGGGCGGCCTTGACCGGGCCGGCCGGCCAGCGTACGACGATGAGCCGCACGACCGTGCCGCCCTCCTGTTCGTCGGGTGTGAGCTGGACATATATCTCGGTGCGCGCCTCCGCTCGGGCACCGGCGCCCTTGGCGCGCTCGCGCCAGCCGATCAGGGTCGGCTCCTGATAGGCGATCACCTCGGCCTCATGCGCGGCACCGCGTCCGGCCTGGACCAGCTGCCGCCGACCGAAGCCCTCCCCCGAGAGGACCTCGGCCGCACGGACCCCGGCCAGCCAGGCCGGCAACTGCTCGGCCCGCTGCACCACGTCCCAGACCGCTTTCACCTGCGCCGCCACGTGCGCGCTGCGTTCCACGAGGATCATTTCCGTCTTCCTCCAGTGAGGACATCCCGCAATATTCGGCACTCTATGCGCAAAAACGGACGTATATGGACGGGTTCGTAAAAGACACGCCGAAAGGTATTGCGCCTGGCCGCTCGGGAGCCTATGGCGCACGGTCTCGCAGCCCCCTAAAGTTCCGAGCACGTCTCGCGTTCACCGGGAGGGCGCATGCTGACCGCACCGATGCCCGAGTTCCCCACCGGCTTCCGCTGGGGCGTCTCCACCTCCGCGTACCAGATCGAGGGCGCCGGCGGAACCGACGGACGTGGACGTCCATCTGGGACACGTTCGCCCACACCCCGGCCGGATCGTCGACGGCAGCACCGGCGACGTGGCCTGCGACCACTACCACCGGTTGCCGGTCGCCACCCTCTTCCACTGGGACCTGCCCCAGCCGTTGGAGGACGCCGGGGGCTGGCTGAACCGGGACACCGCACACCGCTTCGCCGAGTACGCGGACGTGGTGGCCGCCCGCGGTGCTCGGCGCGCTGGCACTGGCCCTGCTGGCTCAGGCCCGCACCGTGCTCGGGGTGACCGTCGGCTGGGTGGCCGCTCAGGCAACACCGCCGGCTCCGCGCCCCAGGTGCTCGGTCCGGCCGTCTCCGCCCCGATCGTGGTGCACCTGGGCGGATACCCGGCGCTCTACGCGACCACCGCCGCGGTGACCCTGCTCGGTAGCGTCCTGGTCCTGAGGATCCGCTCGGTGCCCTGAGGCGTACCCCTTGGCCGGATGCGGTAGCGCGTCGCCGTAGGCTGGAGGTCGTGACGGTACGTGTGCGCTTCGCCCCTTCCCCGACCGGTATGTTCCACGTCGGCGGTGCCCGTTCGGCACTCCAGAACTGGATCTACGCCAGGCAGCAGAGCGGGGTGTTCGTGCTGCGCATCGAGGACACCGACGCGGCCCGCAACAAGCCCGAGTGGACCGAGGGCATCCTCTCCGCGCTGGACTGGATCGGCATCGAACGGGGCAGCTACGAGGGGCCCCACTTCCAGTCCTCGTACGCCGGTGAGCACCGGGCCGCCGCGCGGCGGTTGTACGAGGCGGGCCGGGCGTACTACTGCGACTGCACCCGCGAGGCGGTGCAGGCCCGCACCGGCAACCAGTACACCGGTTACGACGGCTACTGCCGCGACCGGGCGCTGTCGCCCGGTGAGGGCCGGGCGCTGCGCTTCCGCACCCCCGACGAGGGCGCCACGGTGGTGACCGACCTGATCCGGGGCGAGCCGACCTTCGAGAACAAGCTCATCGAGGACTTCGTCATCGCCCGGGGAGACGGCTCCCCGGTCTTTCTGCTGGCCAACGTCGTGGACGACATGACGATGGGGATCACGCACGTGATCCGGGCCGAGGAGCACCTGCCGAACACCCCGAAACAGCAGTTGCTCTGGGACGCGCTCGGGGTGAAGCCACCGATCTGGGCGCACGTGCCGGTGGTGGTCAACGAGAAGCGGCAGAAGCTCTCCAAGCGCCGCGACAAGGTCGCCCTGGAGGCGTACCGCGACGAGGGGTACCTCGCCGAGGCCATGCGCAACTACCTGATGCTGCTCGGTTGGGCACCCTCCGGTGACCGGGAGATCGTGCCCTGGTCGGTCATCGAGGACGAGTTCCGCCTGGCCGAGGTCAACCCCTCGCCCGCGTTCTTCGACGAGAAGAAGCTGCGCGCGTTCAACGGTGAGTACATCCGGGCGCTGCCCGTGGCGGAGTTCATCGAGGCGTGCCGGCCCTGGCTGACCGGCACCGGCACCATCGCGCCGCCACCCTGGCAGCCGGCCGAGTTCGACCCGGCCGTGTTCGCCGCGGTGGCCCCGTTGGCGCAGACCCGGATCGCGGTGCTCAGCGAGATCGTGCCGAACGTCGACTTCCTCTTCGTCGAGTCCCCGTTGATCGACGAGGCGGCCTGGACGAAGGCGATGAAGGAGGGTTCGGCGGAGTTGCTCGACGCGGCCATCGCCGCCTTCGAGACGGTCGATTCGTGGGACGCGGAGACGCTCAAGGCAACGCTGGAGGCGGTCGGCGCGGAGCGCGGCCTCAAGCTCGGCAAGGCCCAGGCACCGGTGCGCGTCGCGGTCACCGGCCGTACCGTCGGCTTGCCGCTGTTCGAGTCGCTGGAGGTGCTCGGGCGCGAGCGCGCCCTGACCCGGATGCGCGCGGCCCGGGTCCGTCTGGTCTGACTCGCGGCGGACCCGCCGGGCCATCCGCGCTCAGTCGCGGCGGGCGGCGCGGCGGCGGATCGGTCGGGCAGCGGCCAGCACGGCCAGCAACAACAGTCCCGCGACGGGCGACCGTACCGCCGGCATCGACAACGACACGCCGAACGCCACGCCCAACACCACTGCCCAGGAAAGCGTCGAACGCGCTACCCTGCCCCCCATCACGGCCCCCGCAAAGGTAAAATCCGCCCACTGCGTCGCGGCTGGTCGTTGACCGAGTCGCAATCACAGATAGTTCCAATTAGTGTTCCATCAGCTGCAACCGATCGGCGTTCCGCGGAGTCTTTGAGTGGGTACCTGTCCTGTGGACACGGTCACCACCGTCGGCCTTCCAACGTGTGTGACCCCTGCAGCACGGCCACCCATCGACGGGGCGAGGAGGCGGCATGGTCCGACGGATGAGGCGACTGGCGGGTGCGACGGCAGGTGCGGTGGCGGCGCTGCTGCTGTCGCTCACCTCTGCCGAGGCGGCCGGGGCGGCGCCGAAGAAGCCACCGGCTGGCGTGGACATCACCGGGCACGGGCTGGCCGAGCCGTTGCGCCTGCGCGCCGACACCCACCCCAGCCATGTCGTCGCCGTCATCGAGCAGGTCAACCACAAGGGCCTGGTCCGCCAGTCCGGCGGCCCGGAGAAGGACGACCTCGGTCCGAAGTACACCGTCCTGGTGCTGGCCGGTGACGCTCCGAAGCAGACCTACGACCTGTACCCGAAGGCGGTCGGCGGACCACGCGTGTACCGCCCGGCGAAGCAGCCCGACCGGAAGGTCAGCGCGGCCTGGTACCTCGGACGGGTCAGCATGTCCGAGACGCTGCGCACCGCCGGTGTGCCGCTGGAACGGACCTACGAGGCGGTCAGCGGGGGTGCCGGCGGGGGTGAACGCATCATTCCGGAGGACGCGCTCGACCCCGCGCAGGACATCAACGAGGCGTTCAGCGAGCTGCGCCGCCTGCTCCTGCTCAACGTCGTGGTGGTGCTGGTGATCACCTTCGGGCTCGCCGGGATCGCCCTACTGATCCGTCGCCGCACCCGCTGACGCCATCTCCCGGCGGGGGTTCGCGGTCCGCCGGGCGAACGCGCCGCAGCAGCCTGGCTTGCCTGCCCGGCCGCTCAGCACCAACGACCCGGCGGGCGTTCCCGCCGCAGGCTGCGGTGGGCCGGACGAACCGGACCGTGCCGGTGCGCACCGGCCCAGCCGGGCAGGTCGCTGCGGCACCCGCCGGCTGTCGGGTCACTCTGCCCGGCCGGGGACGAGTCGATGGCGCGCGGGCGGGGCACCGGTGGGTCGCCACCGCGCTGCCGGCCGGCGGCGGGATCGTCCTCGGGACGTTCCGCCATCCGACCGGTGCCCGGCTCGACCGGATGCGCCAGGCCGGGCGGCCGACGGTGGTGCTTGGCGAGGGCCGGCTGCTCGTGCGGGCCCGGTCGGCACGGCTCCCCCTGGGCACAGCCGTGGTCGGCCTCCCCGTACGCCATCGGCGTCTCCTCACGCTCGCCCTCACCCGTCGGCGCCCACCCGACGTGCCCTGTCACCGTACTGGCCGGCTCTGACCGGCGGCGCAGCGCGTACCGATTGACCTGCCGGCGGTGCCGTTGTCGACGCCTGCCGTCGAGGGCCAGCTCAGCGCATGTCAGGCTAGGCGGGTGAGCGAGTCGGGTGGCACGGACCTGTCAGCCACGCTGCGCCGGATCGAGCGGGCGGCCGGCGCGCTGGCCACTGCGAGCGTGGTCCGGATGGACGAGACCCTGCTCTGGTTCCGGGAACTGCCGGCCGATCAGCGCTCCTGGGTGATGCTGGTGGCCCAGGCCGGTGCCCGCTCACTGGTCCAGTGGTTGCGCTCCGGCGGCGGGGCCGCCGAGGGCACCCAGGAGGTTTCCGACGAGGTGTTCGCCACCGCGCCGCAGGCGCTGGCCCGCTCGATCACCCTCCAGCAGACCGTCGCCCTGATCAAGGTGACCATCGACGTGGTCGAGGAGCAGGTCAGCGACCTCGCCGCCCCCGGCGAGGAGCCGCAGCTGAGGGAGGCGGTGCTGCGGTACTCCCGGGAGATCGCCTTCGCCGCCGCCCGGGTCTACGCCCGGGCCGCCGAGTCGCGCGGTTCCTGGGACGCCCGGTTGCAGGCCCTGTTGGTGGACGCGCTGCTGCGCGGCGACTCGCCGGACGTGCTGGCGAGCCGCGCCGCCGCGCTCGGCTGGACGGACGCGCCACCGGTGGCGGTCGCGGTCGGTCCCTCCCCCGGCGGCGAGGTCGCCGCGGTTCTGCACACCGTCTATCGGCAGGCTCGGCGGATCGGTGTCGAGGTGATCGGCGGCGTGCACGGCGACCGCCTGGTGATCGTGCTCGGCGGGGCGGCGGACCCGGTCGCGGCGACCGGCAAGCTGCTCACCGCCTTCGGCGACGGGCCGGTGGTGGTCGGTCCGGCGGTGCCGAGCCTGGACGAGGCGACCGAGTCGGCCCGGGCGGCGTTGGCCGGATACCGGGCCGCTCCGGCCTGGCCGGCGGCGCCACGCCCGGTGCACGCCGGTGACCTGCTGCCCGAGCGGGCCCTGGCGGGCGACGCCGAGGCCCGTCGGCGGCTGCGCCACGACGTGTACGCGGTGCTGGTCCGCGCGGGCGGTGAGCTGCTGGAGACGTTGGACGCCTTCTTCGCCGCCGCTGGCACGCTGGAGAGCGCCGCCCGAGCGCTGTACGTGCATCCGAACACGGTGCGCTACCGGCTGCGGAGGATCTCCGAGGTGACCGGTTTCAGCCCCCTGGCGCCCCGGGACGCCTTCGCGTTGCGGGTTGCGCTGACGGTCGGCCGGCTCGATCCGGTGGTACCGACCCAGACATTGGCCCCACCAGTCAGTAAAAGTTCACAGCAGGGTGATGACCAGCGTCAGTCTTTGTAGGATCCCTCCAACTGACCTAGTGCGGTTTGGTGCCAGCCGGCACAGCGCAACCCATGGGTATCCAGGAGAGTCATAGACGTGCTCGCCGTACTCTGCCCCGGCCAGGGTTCCCAGAAACCCGGCTTTCTGACCCCCTGGCTCGACCTGCCCGACGCCGAGGCTCGACTGCGCTCCTGGTCCGAGCTGGCCGGCGTCGACCTGGTGCACCTGGGCACCACCGCCGACGCCGACGAGATCCGGGACACCGCGCGCACCCAGCCGCTGCTGGTCGCCGCCGCGCTGCTCGCCGCCGCGCAGCTGCCGATGCGCCAGGCCGCGGTGACCGCCGGGCACAGTGTCGGTGAACTCGGCGCGGCTGCGCTGGCCGGAGCGCTACCGGCGGAGGCGGCGATCACCCTCGCCGGCGTACGCGGCCGGGAGATGGCCGCCGCCTGCGCGCTGGAGCCGACCGGCATGGCCGCCGTGCTCGGTGGCGACGCCGGCGAGGTGACCGCCGCGATCAGCGCACACGGGCTGCACGCCGCCAACCGCAACGGCAAAGGCCAGGTCGTCGCCGCCGGGGCGCTCGACGGGTTGGAGAAGTTGGCCGCGGAGCCCCCGGAGCGGGTCCGGGTCGTCCGGTTGCAGGTGGCCGGCGCGTTCCACACCCCGTACATGGCTCCGGCGGAGGCGGCGCTGGCCACCGTCGCCGCCGGGATCACCCCGAACGATCCGGACCGCATCCTGCTGTCCAACCTAGACGGGACAGCTATCGACAGCGGTCGCGAGCTGCTCGAACGGCTGGTCCGCCAGGTCACCGCCCCGGTCCGCTGGGACCTGTGCATGGCCACTCTCGCCGGTCTCGGCGTGACCGGCGTGATCGAGCTGCCGCCTGCCGGCACGCTCGCCGGCCTGGTCAAGCGCGAGCTTGCCGGTGCCGGCGCGCCGGAGATCGTCACCTTGAAGACCCCGGACGACCTGCCCGCCGCCCAGGAGCTCATCGCCCGGCACGGCACGGTCAACGGAACCAGTCCGCACACGTCTCGCGACAACACCGACGCTGGGGAGGCCTCGTCATGACGGGCAGCCGTATCCTGTCCCTCGGGCACTACCAGCCGTCCCGGGTGGTGACCAACGACGAGATCGCCCAACTGGTGGAGACCAGCGACGAGTGGATCCGGGACCGGGTCGGCATCGCGGCCCGCCGGATCGCCGGTGAGGAGACGGTCGCCGACATGGCCGCCGCCGCGGCGGACAAGGCTTTGGCGAACTCCGGCCTGACCGCCGCCGACATCGACCTGGTCGTGGTCGCCACCTGCACCTCGATCGACCGCAGCCCGAACGTGGCCTGTCGGGTGGCCGCCAAACTGGGGATCAGCGTTCCCGGGGCGTACGACGTGAACACCGCCTGCTCCGGCTTCGCGTACGCGCTGGGCACGGTCGACCACGCGATCCGCGCGGGCGCGTCGCGCAACGCCCTGGTGATCGGCGCGGAGAAGCTGTCCGACTTCACCGACTGGACCGACCGCTCCACCTGCATCATCTTCGGCGACGGCGCGGGCGCGGCCGTGGTCGCCGCCGCCGAGGACGAGCCGGCGGGCGTCGGCCCGGTGGTGTGGGGCTCGGTGCCGGAGCGCGGCGACGCGGTACGCATCGAGGGTTGGCGGCCGTACGTCGCCCAGGAGGGTCAGACGGTGTTCCGCTGGGCCACCACGGCGCTGGCACCGCTCGCCCTGCAGGCGTGCGAACGGGCCGGTGTCGATCCGTCGGAGCTGGCCGCCTTCATCCCGCACCAGGCGAACACACGGATCATCGACGGCATCGCGAAACGGCTGAACATCCCACAGGCGATCATCGCGAAGGACATCGTCGAATCCGGCAACACCTCCGCGGCCAGCATCCCGCTGGCCCTGTCCAAGCTGGTGGAGCGTCGTGAGGTGCCCTCCGGCGCACCGGTGCTGCTGTTCGGCTTCGGCGGCGGCCTGACCTACGCCGGTCAGGTCGTCCGCTGCCCCTGATACCCCCACGGCGCGCGGCGCCGAGGAGCGACGGGTGGCGTCGCCGCCCCGTCGAGAGAACCCGATGAGAGGAACCAACCGCAATGACCCGTGACGAGATCACCGCCGGCCTCGCCGAGATCCTCGAAGAGGTTGCCGGGGTGAACCCGGACGACGTGGCCGAGGGGAAGTCCTTCACCGACGACCTGGACGTCGACTCGCTCTCCATGGTGGAGGTCGTGGTCGCCGCCGAGGAGAAGTTCGGCGTCAAGATTCCCGACAACGAGGTGCAGAACCTCAAGACCGTCGGGGACGCCGTGAGCTACATCGAGGCGCAGTCCTGACATGAGTCGCATCGACGTCGTCGTCACCGGGCTCGGCGCGACCACCCCGCTGGGCGGGGACGTCGCGTCGACCTGGGACGCCATGCTCGCCGGCCGCTCCGGGGTGAGTCCGCTCGCCCAGGAGTGGGCCGCGCAACTGCCGGTCCGGATCGCCGCCCAGCTCGCGGTCGACCCGGCCGGCCTGCTGGACCGGGTCAAGCTGCGCCGGTTGGACCGTTCCGAGGCGATCGCGCTGATCGCCGCCCATCAGGCCTGGTCGGACTCCGGCCTGGCCGACTCCGGGCTCGACCCGGAGCGGCTCGGCGTGAGCATCGGCTCGGGCATCGGTGGGGCGGTGACCCTGCTCGCCCAGGACGACATCCTGGAGGCGTCCGGTCCACGGCGGGTCTCCCCGCACACCATCCCGATGCTGATGCCGAACGGCCCGGCCGCCTGGGTCGGCCTGGAGTTGGGTGCCCGCGCGGGCGTGCACGCCGTGGCCAGCGCCTGCGCCACCGGCGCGGAGGCGATCGCGCTCGGCCTGGACATGATCCGTGCCGGCCGCGCCGACGTGGTGGTGGCCGGCGGCACCGAGGCGGTCATCCACCCGCTGCCGATCGCCGGCTTCTCCTCCATGCGGGCGATGTCGACCCGCAACGACGAGCCGGAGCGGGCCTCCCGCCCGTGGGACAAGGGTCGCGACGGCTTCGTGCTCGGCGAGGGCGCGGGCACCGTCGTGCTGGAGCGCGCCGACCACGCCGCCGCCCGGGGTGCCCGGGTGTACGCGAGGCTCGCCGGCGCGGGCATCACCTCCGACGGCTTCGACATCGTCCAGCCACACCCGGAGGGTGCCGGCGCGATCCGGGCGATCGCGAAGGCGATCTCCGACGCGGACGTGGCGAAGTCCGACATCGTCCACGTCAACGCGCACGCCACCTCGACTCCGGTGGGCGACTTGGCGGAGATCACCGCGTTGCGGGCCGCGCTGGGCGACCATCCGGTGCTCACCGCCACCAAGTCCATGTCCGGTCACCTGCTCGGCGCGGCCGGCGCGCTGGAGTCGATCGCCACCATCCTGACGATCCGCGACGGCGTGGTGCCGCCGACGATCAACCTGGACGACCCGGACGACGGTCTCACCCTGGAGGTGGCGGCCAACAAGGCCCGGCACATGGACGTGCCCGCCGCCCTGAACAACTCGTTCGGCTTCGGCGGTCACAACGTGGCGCTGGTCTTCACCCGGCCCTGAGCCAACCCCCGTTGATTGTTGATCATGAGGTTAGCGGCAATAGTCGATCTCTGGGCTGCCGCCAACCTCATGATCAACTGCGTGGGAGTGGGGGTGGGATGGGGTCAGGACGAGCAGGTGGTGGGGGGTAGGCCGGGGATCTTGACCGGGGAGCGGCCCGTCGGGCGGGTCTTGCCGGCAAGCACGTCGGCCAGCGCGGTCATCGAGGCTCGGCTCGACGAGTAGGTGGCCAGCAGCGTGGCCGACTTCGCCTTGGCCAGCACGTACGGGGTGTCCATGGCGACCGTGACCGCCGCGTCGGTCCGCAGGTCCTTCGAGCCGTCGCCGTAGCCGACCAGATGCACGACGGCGCCACCGCTGGGCACCACCTTCACGCCGGCCGAGGTCAGCGCCTCGGTCAACGCCGCCCGGGTGTGCGCCCGCCCGCCCGACGAGGTGACGGTCACCGGACCACGGACGCCGGTGGTGTCGCACCGGCCGCGCAGCACGGACACCGCGCCGGCAGCCAGCGCGTCGACCGCCTCGCGGTGCGCCGGTGCGCCCAGCACGGACAACTCCGGTGCGGGTGGGTCGCCCAGGGTGAACTTCATGGTCAGCACACGGGTGGCCGCCTCGACCAGCCGGCTGCGGGGCAGCGTGCCGTCGCGCAACGCGGTCAGCAGCCCCTCGTACGCCTGGCCGACGTGCGGCGGCATGAGGATCAGGTCGTTGCCGGCCTTCAGCGCCCGCACCGCCGCCTCACCGGGCGGGAAGCGCCGGGCCGGCGGCATGTTCATCCCATCGGTGATCACCACACCCTGAAAACCGAGTTCGCCACGCAGCACCTCGGTGAGCAGCTTGTGCGAGAAGGTGGCGGCCACCCCCGGGTCGACCGAGCGCACGTCGAGGTGGGCGGACATCACGGCGAGCGCGCCGGCCTCGATGCCGGCGGTGAACGGCGGCCACGCCTCGGCCGCCAGCTTGCTGCGGGACTGGGCCAGCTGGGGCAGATCCTTGTGCGAGTCGACGGCGCTGTGGCCGTGGCCCGGGAAGTGCTTGAGGGTCGCGGCCACCCCGGCGGTCTGCAACCCGCGTACCGCGCCGCCGACCTGGTCGGCCGCCTGCTGGGGATCCGAGCCGAACGAGCGGGACCCGATCACGGTGCTGCCGGTCACCAGCACGTCAGCCACCGGCGCGAAGTCGACGTTGATGCCCATGGCGGTCAGTTCGGTGCCGGCGGCACGCCAGGCGGCCTCGGTCAGGTCCGGGTCACCGGCGGCGCCGGCGCCGAGCGCGCTCGGCAACAAGGTGACCCCGTCGGTGATCCGAGTGACCACCCCGTACTCCTGGTCGGTGCCGATCAGGAAGGGTGCCGCGCCAGCGGGCAGCCGCCCGGCGGCCTCGCGCAGCCCGGTGGTGAGCCTGCGGACCTGCTTCGGGTTGTCGACGTTGGTGGTCTCCTGGTTGCCCTGGGTGGGGTCGTCCGCGCTGAAGCCCACCAGGATCAGCCCGCCCAGGCGGTACCTCTCGACCATCTCGGCGGGTGTGTCCACTCCGGCCAGCTTCCGGTTACCGGCCGCCGAACCGGTCGACACCTTCGTCGCGTGGTCGCCGTACGCGTACGGCATCAGCACCTGGCCGACCAGGTCCTCGTCGGCAAGTTCGGCGACGAGCGCGGCGGCCCGGGTGGCCGGGTCCTCGGATGGGACGCTGGACGGCGGCGCGGGCTCCGTGACCGGGGTCGAGGCGGGGCCCGCCGAGGGGCGTTGGCCAGCCTCGGAACAGCCGGCGACGAGCAGCGCGGTCACCAGGACGAACGCGGTGGCGACGCGCCGAGGGGTAGTCGACACGCCGACCATCCCACCAGTTCACCGCGTACCGAGCAACTCGACCGCCGCCTGCGCGGGGCCGGCGCACCTGCCTATCCGACCCGGGTGAGCAGGGTCACCGGCGCGCCGTCCCCGGCGTGGCGGTACGGCTCCAGTTCGGCGTCCCACGCGGTGCCGAGCGCCTTGTCGAGGGCATGTGCCAGGGCCTCCGGCGCCCGTGCGCCAGCCATGATGCTGCGTAGCCGGTCCTCGCCGAGCTGAATGTCCCCGGCGGCGCCCACGGTCGCCCGGAACAGGCCCCGGCCCGGCACGTGCATGAAGCGCTCGCCGTCGACGCCGGGACTGGGCTCCTCGGTGACCTCGAAACGGATCATGGGCCACTGCCGGAGGGCAGCGGCCAACTCGGCGCCCGTTCCCGGGCTACCGGACCACCCGCACTCGGCCCGGCGGGCGCCGGGATCGACGGGCTGTGCCGTCCACTGCAGGTTGACCGGCGCGACGAGGACGCGCGCGATCGCCCACTCGACGTGCGAGCACACGGCGAGTGGGGTCGAGTGGACGTATACGACGCCACGCGTTGGCACGGTGACCTCCCGGAGTGCGAGGTGCGTCTTCCCCTACGACCTCGCCCGACCCGGGCTTGTGGAACACATGATGACTGCTGTGACGGATGGTACGCCAGGGAATCGGAAAATCCGCCGCTCGGAATACCCGGACAGGTGACCGCGGTTCCACCTCGTGACGCCGCGATGACCAGCCGGCATCGTGGCTCGTGTACAGTTCCATCGGCGGCCTGTGCCGCGTAAGCCTCCGCGGGTCTCGCCTTACCCGGCGTCCGCAACAGCCCCCGGACGTTCCGTCCTCCGTACGTCTTTCAAGGAGTACCTCCGTGGCGAGCAACACCTCTAAGACCGCGCGCGCGTCAGTCCGGGCCGGCCAGGCTGGCCAGGGTGGCGCCCTCAGCGTGCTGGGCGAGTTCAAGTACGTCATCCCGCTCAACGGCGGCAAGCACGCCTACGTGCGGAACCTGACCAACGGCAAGACGGCGCACCTGCGCACCGACTCCGAGGCTTTCGTCGAGGAGATCCGGGTGCTGGCAGCCGCCGGCCACGCCACCAAGATCCGCGCCGAGCTCAACGGTCTCAACGCCGCCCACCCGGGCGACGGCTGGGACGCCACCGAGAAGCGCCTGGTCGAGGCCGGCGTCTTCGAGGCCTGATCGGCCGAGGGCCGCGGTGTCCTCTCCGTACCACCTGTGAACGCCCGTCGGGTCTCGCCCGTCGGGCGTTCGCCGTCTCACGCCCGTTCCGACGGGTCCAGCAGGACGACCTCGTCGGCGGCAAGGTCCTAGACGGCTCCGGTGACGGCGACCCGGCCGACGGCGACCCGGCCGACGGCGACCGACGGCGCCAGCCTCGGGTCGGCGCGCAGCGTGGCCACGGTACGGATCGCGTGCCGGCGGACCGCGAGGGGCAGCAGGTGCGGATCGTCCAGCCCCACCTCGCTGACCGCCGGCGCGATCCGGTCGATACCGCCCAAGCACCACGGCGTACGGCTGCTGGTCGCCGGAGGCGGTCGCGGCCGCCGCCCGGGCGGAGCCGATCGACGAGATCTTCTCAACACCCCGGTTGACGTGTTGTCATGACGGGTAGCCGGTGTTACCACCGGGTATACCCGTTGTTACGCATCCGTGCGCCGTGGGGAGGTGGCGATGCCAGAGCCGACCGAGGTACGGCTGGGCGACGACGTACGCCTGCACGTGGAGACCGCCGGCCCGACCGACGCCGAGGTCACCGCCGTGCTGCTGCACGGCTGGACCCTGGACGGGCGCAGTTGGCACCGGCAACTGGCCGCCCTCCGCGAGACGTTCGGCTCGGTCCGGGTGGTCACCTACGACGCGCGTGGGCACGGCCGGTCCAGCTGCATGGCGCTGCCCACGGCCACCCTCGCCCAACTGGGTGACGACCTGGCCGCGGTGCTGGACGCGGTGGCGCCCACCGGCCCGGTGGTGCTGGTCGGCCACTCGATGGGCGGCATGACGATCATGGAGTACGCGCACCGCCACCCGGACCACTTCTCCCGGCGCACCGCCGGTCTGGTCTTCGTCTCCACCACGGCGGAGGGGCACACCCATACCGTCTATGGTCTTTCGCCCCGGATCGCCCGGATAATCCGGCTGGCCGAGACCACCGGAGCCGGGGTTCTCGCCCGCTGCGGCGCGTGGCGACCGCCGCTGGCCCTGTTGCGCGCCCTCCGCCCGAGCATCCGGTGGATCCTCTTCGGGGACCGTTGCGACCCCACGGACATCCGGCTGGTCACCTCGGCGGTGGCCCGGGCCTCGCTGCGGTCGATCGGCGGGTTCCGGGCCTCCATCGGCACCCAGCACCGGCTGGCCACGCTCACCGCGTTGGCACACCTGCCGGCGGCGGCGCTGGTGGGCGACCGGGACCGACTCACCCCACCGCCGTGCGCGGAGTCGATCGCCGCCGCGCTACCCGCCACCGAACTGACCGTGTGCCCCGGCGCCGGGCACATGCTGATGATGGAGCGGCCCGAGGAGGTCAACGCCGCTCTGGCCGGCGTGTTGCGCCGGGTTCTGGATGACCTCCCGGCCCGACAGCACGTCCGCCCCTGACCGCCCCACGCAGTGCCGTTCCGGCCAGGTCCGACGCGGGGCGTAATCTCGTGCGGTTGGCCGGGCGGCGTCACGAGGAGAGCGAGCGGTGGACCAGAGCATCCTGGATCGGGAGATGGCCGCCGAGCAACGGCATCTCGACCGGGTGTACGCGCGACTGGCCGAGCTGCGCCGATCCGCGGTTCGCGCGGAACGGGACGGCTACCGGCTCGCCCGGGTCGGCAACTTCGGTGCGCTGGTCGAGCGGGACGCGATGGTCTTCCACGCCGCACAGCGACGTCACCTGCTCGACGCCGAGTACGAGGGGCTGGTCTTCGGCCGACTCGACCTGCGGGACGGACAGACCCTGTATGTCGGGCGACTCGGCATCCGCGACGAGAACGCCAGCACCCTCGTCGTGGACTGGCGAGCCCCGGCCGCCGCCGCCTTCTACCAGGCCACCCCGGCCGAGCCGCTCGGCGTCGTCCGCCGCCGGACGATCCAGTCCAGCGGTGAGCGGGTCACCCGGATCGAGGACGACCTGCTGGACCCGGACGCCGCCCCGCCGGACATGCCGGTGGTCGGCGACGGTGCGCTGCTGGCCACCCTGTCCCGGACCACCGGTCGGGGCATGCGGGACATCGTGGCCACCATCCAGCGCGAGCAGGACGAGGCGATCCGCTCCCCCGGTTCGGGGGTGACCATCGTCTCCGGCGGCCCGGGCACCGGCAAGACGGCGGTGGCGCTGCATCGTGCGGCGTACCTGCTCTACGCCGACCGCAGCCGGTACGCCGGTGGCGGCATCCTGGTGATCGGCCCCTCCGCGGTCTTCGTCGAGTACATCGCCTCGGTGCTGCCGTCGCTGGGCGAGGACACCGCCACCCTGCACTCGCTGGGCACCCTGTTCCCCGGGGTGGTGGCCACCCGCACCGACCCGCCGGAGGTGGCGGCGGTCAAGGGTTCGCTGCGGATGCGCCGGGTGCTGGAACGGGCGGCCCGGGACGCGGTGCCCGACTCCCCGACCGAGTTGCGCCTGCTGTACCGGGGCACGCTGCTGCGGTTGGAGCGGGCCGAGCTGGACGCCATCCGGGACCGTGCGCTGCCCCGTGGCGCCCGCCGCAACGAGGTGCGTCGGGCCGGCTTCGACGGTGTGCTCGCCGCGCTCTGGTCGCAGGCCCGCCGGCTGGGCATCACCGGGCTGCCCGAGCAGCGCGCCTTCGAGGACGAGCTGATCGACCGGACGGACTTCCGCGACTTCCTGAAGGCGTGGTGGCCCCGGCTGCACCCACGGCACGTACTCGCCTGGTTGGCTGATCCGCAGCGGCTGCGCCGGTACGGCGGGGGCCTGCTCTCCGGCACCGAGATCCGGCTGCTCGGGGCGGCGTACCGGGGGCTGGCCACGGAGGGCCCGACCGCCGCCGACGTCGCGCTGCTGGACGAGTTGGACGCGCTGCTCGGCAAGCCGATGCGCCCCGCCCGGCCGAAGCGCGACCCGTTCCAGTTGGCCGGTGGGGTACGCGAGCTGAGCACCTTCGCCGACCGGCAGCGGGCTACCCGGCAGGCCGCCCGGGAACGGCCCGAGGACTACCGCGACTACGCACACCTGGTGGTCGACGAGTCCCAGGACGTCTCACCGATGCAGTGGCGGATGGTGGGCCGACGCGGGCGGCTGGCGTCCTGGACGGTGGTGGGTGACCCGGCGCAGACCGCGTGGACCGGAGATCCGCAGGAGTTGGCCCGGGCCCGCGACCAGGCGCTGGGACGCCGCCGCCGGCACCGGTTCACGCTCACCACGAACTACCGCAACTCGGCGGAGATCTTCGCGGTGGCGGCGGCCGAGATCCGGCGGGCGTACCCGGATCTCGCGTTGCCCACCGCGGTCCGTTCCACCGGGATCGACCCGCTCTCGTTCGAGGTGCCGGCAGCCGAGCTGGAGACCAGCGTCGTGACGGCCACCAGCGCCCTGCTCGGCGAGGTCGAGGGCACCGTCGGCGTGATCACACCGGTGCCCCGGCGGGACCAGGTCGCGGCCTGGTTGGGGGCGCTGGGCGGGCAGCGGTTGCAGGTGGTGACCAGCCTGGAGGCCAAGGGCATGGAGTACGACGGTGTGGTGCTGGTCGCCCCGACGGAGATCCGGGCGGAGCCCGGCTCCGGGGTCCGAACCCTTTACGTCGCGCTGTCCCGGGCCACCCAACGGTTGACCACCGTCGACCCGACCGGTTGAGCCCTAACACCCGACGATTGCACACATAGCGATGTTGGCATAGCTCCCTCCCCGGCCTGGCGGACGACGCAAGGTGTCTGGGTGGGCGCCGGCCAAGACCACCACCATGCTGCGGTGTCGAACGCCGCACACCGCCACTCCGGCCGGCTGTGGGCGGCGTTCGCCCTGCTCAGTTCGCTGATGGTGGTTGAGGCGGTCACCGCCTTGCGGACCGGCTCGTTGGCCCTGCTCTCCGACGCCGGGCACATGTTCACCGACGTGCTGGGCATCGGGATGGCCCTCGCGGCCGTAGCCGCCACCCGGCGGGCCGACACGGACCCGCAACGCACCTTCGGGCTCTACCGACTGGAGGTGCTCGCGGCCCTGGCCAACGCCGTCCTGCTCTCCGGCGTGGCGGTGTACGTGCTGGTCGAGGCGGTACGCCGCTTCGGCGATCCGCCCGAGGTGCTCGCCGGCCCGGTCCTGGTGGTGGCGGCACTCGGCCTGCTCGCCAACGTCGCCGCGTTCGCCCTCCTGCGTCCCGGGGCGCGGCAGAGCATCAACCTGCGCGGGGCGTACCTGGAGGTGTTGGGGGACCTGCTCGGGTCGCTCGGCGTGATCACGGCCGCCGCGCTGATCGCCGTCACCGACTGGTGGTGGGCCGATCCGCTGGTGGCCGTCGCGATCGCCACGTTCATCCTGCCCCGGACGTGGCGCCTGGGCCGGGCCGCGGTACGCATCCTGGTCCAGGCCGCTCCGGAACACCTTCAGGTCACCGCGGTGCACGACCGGCTGGCCGCGGTCCCGGGCGTGGCCGGCGTCCACGACCTGCACATCTGGACGTTGACCTCCGGCATGGAGGTCGCCTCGGCGCACCTGACCGTACGCCCGGGCACCGACCTCGGCGCCGTGCTGGCGGCGGCCCGCGCGGCACTGCACGAGGACTTCCAGATCGAACACGCGACCCTCCAGATCGAGCCGCGATCGGATCCCGGGCCCTGCGGGGCGGCACAGTGGTGACCAGATGAATCAGACAAAAAGGTATATTCGCCGCTTTTACTCTGGTCTACTGGTCAACAACCGAACACCAGCAGTACCAGCAGCTGCACCGGTCACCTGGGCACCGGTAGGCTCTGACCCGGCCATCGCCAGGCGGCACCCACCGGTGCCGGCGGCGGCCGCCGCCTAATCGCCCGCCAGGGCGAACCGGGGAACCGCGTTCCTGGGGTGTATCCGCGCAAGCGGAAGGGATCTTCCGTCCCGAACCCGTCAGCTAACCCGGTCGGCGGCTGACGGAAGGACATGTGCATGCCAGCAGTGGCAACGGTAAGACCGGCCGCCCCCACGGTGGCCCTGATCGCCGCCGCGCTCGCCCTCGCCCTCGGGGTCGCGCTGGCCCCCTTCACCCCCGCCGCCGCGGCACCGCCGCCATCGCGGGCGGCAGCCCCGGGCGATGTGGACGACGAGGGTGGCACCCCGGCCCTGCGCGCGCAGCTGGAGGCAGCCAGCAAGGGCTACCTCGACGCCAAGACGGCGCTCGACCGCTCGGTCAAGCGCCAGAAAAAGCTTGCCGAGCAGCTCAAGACGACCGAGAGCCAGGTCGCCGAGCGCGGCACAAAGGTCGCCGAGATCGCCGCACAGGCGTACCGCACCGGGCGGCTGGGCGCCGCGTCGGCGCTGCTCAACAGCGGTTCACCGGCCGGCTTCATGGACCGGGCGGCGGCGCTGGACGCGGTGGCCGCCAACGAGGACCGCGCGTTGCGTGAACTTCAGACCGCCCGGGACGAGGTCAGCGCCACCAAGCAGGCCCTGGACGTGGAGATCCAGGAGCAGCGCAAGCAGGTGGCCGTGATGGCCAAGCGCAAGGACCAGGCCGAGCGAGCGTTGACCGTGGCCATCGAGCGGGACGAGGCGGCCGAACGGGCGCGGGCCGCCAAGCGGGCCGCCGAGCGGGCCGCCGAGCGCGCCGCCAAGCGGACCGCCGGACGGGCCGCCCGCCCACCGTCGCGTAGCAGCGGGTCGAGCCCTACCGCCAAGCCCGCCCCCCGCAACTCCAACGGGTCGTGGCCCTCGGAATCGTGCAGCGTCAACGACCCGACCCCGGCCAACGGCTGCATCACCCCACGCACCCTGCACGCGCTGAAGCAGGCCAAGTCGGCCGGCTTCACCAGGTACGTCTCCTGCTACCGCCCCGGCGGCTCGGGCGAGCACCCGAAGGGCCGGGCCTGCGACTTCGCGGCCCAGAAGAAGGGCTTCGGCGGGGACGCGACCGGAGGTGACCGGACCTACGGCAACAACCTGGCGGCGTACTTCGTCAAGAACGCCGACCGGCTCGCGGTGCTCTACGTGATCTGGTACAGGCAGATCTGGCTGCCCAGCAGCGGCTGGAAGTCGTACAGCGGCGCCCGGGGTGACCCGTCCAGCGACCACACCAACCACGTCCACCTGTCGGTGTACTGACCTGCTCGTCACGCCGGGTGAACCACTCTTCACGAGCGGTTCACCCGGCGTTGCGTTTCCCGTCGGCCGGCGGGGCGCCCTCCCTCGACGCGTCTTCTTGGTTACCGTCGTGCCAGGAAGCCAGGCCACCCTGGCGACCTTCGGCCAGGTGCAAATGACCGTCGCCGAGTCCGGACACGGCTTCGTGCGCACGTCTCTCGAGGAGTCGGGCCAGTCGGTACAGCCCGGTACGGACCTGGCCCTGCTCGCCGACGGCTACGCCTCGGTGACCGCGGTGCGGGCGGTCACCGAGGTGGCCGACGTGGACCTGTCCGGCCTCGGCACGGAGTGACCCGGGCCCGTCGGCCAGTCACGGCGGGTCAGACCCCGGGGAGCACCTCGGGGGCCGTGGCGGCCCCGGCGTAGTAGGGCTCGGGCGCGCCGAAGAGACCGAGCAGGCCGGTCACCCAGAGCTGCCGGTGGACGAACCGGCTCGGCTCGGTGACGATCAGCTTCACTCCACTGACCTCGGCGGTCTGGAAGCCGGCGACCATCGCGCTGATGCCCACCGAGTCGATGAAGGTGACCAGCCGCATGTTGAGCTCGATTCGGGCCGGCCGCCCCTTGACCAGCACCTCGGCGATGGCCTCTTTCACCTCGTACGCGGTGTCGACGTCGATCTCGCCCCGAGGGGCGATCTCGATGACACCACCGGTCCGAACCGTCTGCAGGATCGACAGGCTCACGCGAGCACCTCCACTCGCCCGTACGACGGGCGCCTCATCAGTACGCGGGCCGCGACCGACAGTATTCCTTCAACCGCCTCGGTCGCCACCCCTCGGGATGAGCAATTCACGGATCCGGGCGCAACAAATCACCCATATCCGAACTTTATTGGCCTTATCACTGAGCGCTAGGCTGCCGCCTACGCCGCCGAACCAGGGTAGCGGGCCGACGCCGTTCCCGTCGTTTCCCAGCACTGCCGGCGTGCCCACAGACAACGGCCCTGACCTGCGCTGGACGCGCGACGGTGGCACGGTGTGCCTAGCATCACGGGTGACCCTGTGACGGGAGGACGACATTCATGCTCCGCAGACTCGCCGCGCTCGCCGGAGTCAGTGCCCTACTCGCCCTCGTACTGGCCTGCGGGTTCGGCGGCGGTGACGGCGATGACGACGACGATGACTTCGCCCGTGCCGCGGTGGTGGCGGTCGTCGTCCGCTGACCCCCCGGTGCGGCGAACCGGGTCCGGCCTGGACCGCGCCCCGGGGACGCACTGCCCTTCCGGTCGGGGCGAGAGTTTCGATGGTTTGCATCCAAGTCGGTGTGGGCACAGGCTCGGATGCGAACCGCCAACGGCCGGACAACGCCGCCGACAGCTGATGCGTGCACCGGCTCCGGCACTGTCGAGGAGGGAACCACATGTTCGGAACACATCTGCTGGAGCGCCGCAGCAAGCCGGAGCGGATCGCGGACCAGGCGTGGCAACACCTCGTCTCGGCGGTGAGCAACGCCGGCGACAGCATCCGCGATACCGCCCGCACCGCCCGCCACAGCTCCGCCGGTTTCGCCGACGACGCCGGTGATCTGGTCGAGTCGGCCGCCGAGGAGGCGCGTCACCGGGCCAGCCGCGCCTTCGACGCGCTCGCCGGACGCCGCCCGGCGCTGCCGTGGACGTTGCTGATCGGCGCCGCCCTGGTCGGTGTCGCGGTCGGCTGGGCCGCCGGCACCGCCGCACGTGCCGCCGGGAGCCGTGACCGGGCCCTGGAGGACATCGAGTTCGTCGACGTGGACCGCCCCGACTCCCCCACCGACCCGACGAATCCCGTCAGCTGACGGTCTCCGTGACGACGGGCCCCACCGACCGAGGCGGTCGGGCGGGGCCTGTCGTGCTTGTCATCCCTCCGCCTCTCACCGGCCGGAACCCTCCGAGCGGCTCCGGTCGGGGCGGCCGGCCTCGTTCGATCCGGGTGAGGCCAACTCACCCGGACGGTCACTAGGCTCGGTCGCGGCGGACCAGGCATGCCGGCCCGCCGGTCCGCGCCGTCACGGTGAGAGGGGAGCGACCGATGGCCAGCATCTCGACGATCAACCGCATCGACCAGGACATCCAGTCCGCGGTGCTGGACGAACTCGACTGGGAGCCCCGGGTCCGGCCGCACGAGATCGGGGTGGCCGTCACCGAGGGCGTGGTGACGCTGACCGGGCGGGTGGACAGCTACGCCAAGAAGTGGGCGGCCGAGCGCGCCGCGCACCGGGTCGCTCAGGTGCGGGCGGTGGCCAACGACCTGGCGGTGCGACTGGTGACCGGCGCCGAACGCACCGACCCGGAGATCGCCGCCGCGGTCCGGCACGCCCTGCAGTGGCAGGCGTTCGTGCCGGTCGACGCGCTCGACGTCACGGTTTCCCAGGGCTGGGTCACCCTGCACGGCGAGGTCGAGTGGGAGTACCAGCGCCGCGCCGCCGCACAGGCCGTCGGCCAACTGAGGGGCGTACGCGGTTTCAGCAACGGCATGAGCGTCCGGCCTTCGGTACGCCCGGATGGCGCCCTGCTGGCCCGGCGCATCGTCGACGCGCTGGCCCGCAACCGGGCCACCGACGCGGAACAGGTGACGGTACGCGTACACGGCGACACGGTACTGCTCGGCGGACTGGTGCACTCGATGCCCGAACGCGCCGAGGTGGAGCGGGTCGTCTGGTCCGCCCCCGGCATCCGTGAGGTGCAGAACCACATCGCGGTCGCCCCGGTGCTCCGCTGAGTCGCCGGAACCACCCGGGTCGGGTGAGTCGCGCTCACCCGACCCGGTCCGAGGCTGGTGGTATGACCGACCAGCTGACCACGCCCCTACAGGTCACTGCGCGACTCCGCGCACCCGTCACCGAGCACGACCACATCCGTGGTCCGCTGGACGCGCCGGTGACGATCGTCGAGTACGGCGACTTCCAGTGCCCCTTCTGCGGCCTCGCCCACGCCAATCTGACGGAGGCGCTGCGGCAGCGCGGCGACACCGTCCGCCACGTCTACCGTCACTTCCCGATCACCAACACCCACCCGTACGCCGAACGGGCCGCCGAGGCCGCGGAGGCCGCCGGGCGGCGGGGTCAGTTCTGGAAGGTGCACGACTGGCTCTACGAGCACCAGGACCAGTTGGATCCGGTGCACCTGACGCTCGGTATCGAACAGCTCGGCCTGCCCGTCGACGAGGTGGAGGCGGAGATCGGACGGCACGCCCACGGCGACCGGATCCGGCACGACTTCGTCGGCGCCATCCGTAGCGGCGTGGACGCCACACCCACCCTCTTCGTCAACGACATCCGCCATAACCGCGATTTCGCCCCAGCCACCCTCCTCACCGCCATCGACACCGCCAACCCCCGAGCCTAGTTGATCTTGAAGTTGTAGTCGCGCCACACCGCGGCGGGGCACACCAACTCCATGATCGACGGAGATCGGGAGGCGGGCGGGGGTGGGCAGGTCAGATCAGGTGGAGTTGGCGGGCGCGGCGGACGGCGTCGCGACGGCGGGTGGCGTCGAGTTTGCGGTAGATGTTGCGGACGTGGGTCTTGACCGTGTTGACGGAGACCGACAGTTCGGCGGCGATCTCCACGTTGGACAGGATGCTCTGGAGGTAGCGCAGGATCGTCAGCTCCCGCTCGGTGAGCGGCTCGTCCAGCGGCGGCACCGCCGCGTCGGCGGTGGCCGGACCACCCGCCGGCCCGGCCGGTGCGTCGACCGCGCGCACCAGGTCACTCACCAGTGGCCAGTGGGCGGTGCCGGAGTCGAGGTGGGCGGTGAGCAGTTCCCGCAGCCCCGGCTCGGCCTGTCGGAACGGGCGACGGTAATCCTCCGGAGCGGCCAGGTCGAGCGCCTGCTCCAGCAGCCGGCCCGCCCGACGGTCGTCACCGGCGCGGATGGCCAGCACCGTGGCCAGCAGCGCGGCGTCGAGGCGTACCGGCAGCGGCCAGTCGGCCGCCGGTGCGGCGGTCCAGTCCGGCAGCAGACGGTCGGCGGCAGGTGGGTCACCAGCCCGCAGTTCGGTCCGGGCCGCCGCGACGGCCAGCGCCGCCGCCGCACCGGTCGTCGGCCCCGACGACGGCTCACCGGCCAGTTCCCGGGCGGTCTGCACATCGCCCCGCGCGCTGTGCAGGTCCAGTTCGGCGGCGCGCAGCCACGAGCCCAGCTCACCGCCGCGCGCGCCCCATCCGGTGCGGGCCTCCACCAGCAGCCGGTGACCGACACTCGACGCCCCCTCGTCGAGGCGCAGATACGCGCGGCACCAACCGGCCACCACGCCGGGCACCGGTTCCGCCCCAGCCGGCGCGGCCAGGCCCAGGTGCGCCTCGGCCTCCGCCGGCTGGTTTCGGTGCAGCGCCACGACGGCCAGCGCCAGATGCGCGTACCCGCAGTCGAGCAACGCCGCCCAGCCCTGACCGGACGGCAGGGCCAACGCCGCCCGGGCCAGTTCCTCGGCGGCGCGCAGCTGCCCACGCTGCGCCGCCACCAGGGACCAACGGCTGGCGCAGACCAGTTCGGTGCGCGGACGTGCCGCCTCCCGGGCGGCCGCCAGCGCTTCGGCGAAGCCGGTCGCCGCCCCGGTCAGGTCGCCGTCGTCCAACGCCAGCAGGGCGAGCGCGGTGCCGGCCACGGCCCGCACGTCGGCGTCCTCACCGGCGTGGGCGGCCCGTGGGTCGCCGGTCGGTTGTCCACCATCCGTGGCGAGCAGCCGGGCGGCGGCGTCGCGTACGGGCTGCGGGTCGCCGGCCAGTCGGGCCAGGGTGAGTTCGACCGCGGCGACCAGCCGGTCGAACCGGGACCGACGCGGTTGCGGCAGCCGGCGGGTGTGCCCGCCGGCCAGCCGCAGGAAAGCCTCGGCAGCCCCGGTGTCGCCGCCGAGGGCCCGTTCGGCGGCGCAGGCCAGCGCGAGTTCCGGGTCGCGTTCCACCGCCTCCGGCGGGGGTGGCGCGGGCACCGGGCCGCCGCCGGCCGGTCGCTCGTAGGGCACCAGTTCCGGCCACCGGACCACGAACAGATCGGTGGCGGAGGTCCAGTCACCAGCGGCGAGCGCGTGACGCAGAGCGGCTGTTGGTCGGCCGTTGCCGGCGTACCATCCGGCCGCCCGCAGGTGCAGGTCGCGCAGTTCCGCCGGGGGCAGCCGGACCAGTTCGCGGTGCAGCAGGTCGGCCAGCAGCGGATGGCACCGGTACCACACCGGCCGGCTGCCGTCGTGGTGGAGCAGACCGTTGTCGTCGGCAATGGCGCGCAGGCGTTCCTCGGCGTCCGCGTCCCCGCTGAGCGCGGCGGCCAGGCCGGCGCAGACGGCATCGACGACCGCCGCGCGGCGCAGCAACTCACGGTCCGTCGACTCCAGTCCGGCCAGCGGCTCCGCTCGCAGGTAGCCGGCGACCTCCGGCTGGTCGGCGCCGAGTTCACCGATCCAGCGTTCCGGATCCGGCTGGTCGCGCAGGGCGAGGGCGGCGATCCGCAGCATGGCCGCCCATCCCCCGGTCCGCTGCCACAGCCGGGCCACCGCCGCGGCCGGCACCGCCACCCCGTGCGCGGTGAGCAGGTCGGCGGTCTCGTCGCCGGTGAAAGCCAGGTCATCCGGGCCGATCTCGGTCAACTCCCCGGCCAGCCGCAGCCGGTGCACCGCCAGCGGCGGGCCGGTCCGTCCGGCCGCCACCAGCCGTAGCCGCTGCTCGCTGTGGCGTAGCAGGAACTCCAGACCGGCCAGCGCCGCCGGTTCGGTGATCCGGTGCAGGTCGTCCACGATCAGTACCACCGGCCGTTCCCGGGCGGCGAGGGCGGCGGCGACGATCTCCAACTCGTCCGGTCGCGGTGCCCGGTCGGGCAGCGGTGTCTCCGCCGGATCCGCCACGGAGCGCAACGCGGCGCCCAGATACGACCAGAGGCGGTCCGGATCGTCACCCGCCTCGACCGACACCCAGGCCGGTGCCGGGGCCTGCGGTTCTGCCTCCTGCCGCGTCCGTCGCCAGGTGGCGAGCAGCGTGGTCTTGCCCCAGCCGGCGGGTGCCCGGAGCAGAGTGACCGGGCGGGTCACCGCCTCGTCGAGCAACCGGGCCAGCCGGGGCCGCAGCACCATCGCTCCTCCCGGCACGGCGGGCGCGAGGCGAGAAGCCAGCAGGGGTGGGCCGCCCGGTGCGCGGACCGCCGCGTCGGCCCGGACGGTGCTGCGGTCATCCGGCATCCGGCCCACCCCCACGGACGCGTGTTTCCTCCCCCGGTCCTACGGCGAACGGTTACCCGACCCGCGCCGGTTCACCCCTTCCGGGGGAACCGGGTTCACCCGGCCAGCGGCGAGGCTGGCAATGAGCTGGGCGGACGCGTCGCGGATCCACCCGGCCACCCACCGACGCCGTTCGGCGGGACGGACCACCCGGTGCGCAAGCGGGATCGGAGGTACGAGTGGGACAGGTCGGGACTGTTGTCGCGGTGACCGGTGCCCTCGGCGTGGCGGTCGCCAGGGCCGCACGCACCGCTGTCACCCGGCGGCGGCCCCGGTCCGTCCGACACCCGGAAGGTTGGCAGGTGGTGACGGTCGATCGGCCACCGGAGCAGGTGCTGCCGACCGGGGCCTGGCCGCCGCCGCTCCGCCGCCTCGACGGCGCCGTCGAGGTCGCGGTGGCACGCGCACCGGGCGGCCGGGGTACCGAGCTGGCGGCCCGGCCACGACCGCACGCTGCCTGGCCCGGACTCGTCGCGCACCTGCTGGGCGACGATCCTGGCCTGCTGGTACGGCAGGCGCTCTGGCAGGTCAAACAGCTGGCCGAGACCGGCGAGGTGCTGCGTGCCGACCGGACCACCGGCGAGCGCGGGCCGGTGGTACCGCTCGACATTCCCCGGTCGCGAACGAACGGGCCGCCACGGTGAAAGCGCTCTGCTGGACCGCTGGCGGCGAGCTGGCCGTGCGCCAGGTGCCCGATCCGGAGCTGCGCAACGACCACGACGTGATCGTCCAGGTGCGGCGCAGCGCCACCTGCGGTGCCGACCTGCCGCTGCTGACCGGGCAGGCGCCGGGCCTCGCCGCCGGTGACGTGCTCGGCCACGAGTTCCTCGGCGACGTGGTCGAGGTGGGCGCCGCGGTGCGCCGGCACCGGGTCGGCGACCGGGTGGTGGTCTGCGCGTCGGTCGCCTGCGGCGCCTGCTGGTACTGCCGGCGCGGGCTCCCCTCGTGCTGCGACAACGGCAGCAGCGACCCGGCCGCGAGCGAGGCGGAGTGGGGGCACCCGGTGGCGGGCGGCTTTGGCCAGCCCCGGGCCGCAGGTGGTTTCGCCGGCAGTCACGCCGAGTACGTCCGGGTGCCGTACGCCGATGTCGGGGCGTTTCCGGTGCCGGAGTCCGTCGGCGACGACCGGGCCGTGTTCGCCTCGGACGCCGCACCGGCCGGCTGGCTGGGTGCCGAGGGAGGCGAGGTGCAGCCCGGTGACGTGGTGGCGGTGTGGGGCGCGGGTGCGGTCGGTCAGCTGGCCGCCCGGGCCGCCTGGCTGCTCGGCGCCGAGCGGGTGGTCGTCGTCGACCGGCACCCCACGCGGTTGCTGCTGGCGCGGCAGCACGTCGGCGCCGAGACCATCGACCGGCGGGACACCGACGTCGCGGCGCAGCTGCGGGAGTTCAGTGGTGGGCGGGGACCCGACGTGTGCGTCGAGGCGGCCGGCGGTCCGGCGGGGGAACACCGCTCACTCGCCGACCGGTTCACCGGCCGCGCCCGGGTGCCGGAGGCGGTCCGGGAGGCGGTGTACGCCTGCCGCAAGGGTGGCAGCGTATTCGTCCTCAACGGCGGCGTCCGGCATGTCGACGCCTTCCCGGCCGGCGTCGTCGTGCACAAGGGACTGACCGTGCGCGGTGGACGCCAGCACGGCCAGCGGCACATCCCGATGCTGCTGGACCGGATGGCTCGCGACGAGCTGCGTACCGAACACCTGGCCACGCACCACTTCCCGCTGGAGCGGGCCACGGAGGGGTACGCACTGTTCCGGGACCGGCCCGAGGAGTGCCTCCGCGCCGTGTTCACCCCGCACTGACCGCAACGGGCAGATCGGCCGCGGCGGTGGCATGATCGCGGGATGGCTGCCCAACGGTCGTACGACGTGGTGCTGTTCGGGGCGACCGGGTTCACCGGTGGGCTCACCGCCCGCTACCTGGCCCGGCACGCGCCGCCAGGGCTGCGCTGGGCGATCGCCGGCCGCAACCCCGACAAGCTGGCCACGGTCCGGGACCAGGTGGCCACCATCGACCCGGCGCTGGCCAAATTGCCGCTGCTCACCGCCGACGTCACCAACCCGGCCTCGTTGCGTGCGGTGGCCGCCGACGCCCGGGTGGTGGCCAGCACCGTCGGGCCCTACGTCCACCACGGCGAACCGCTGGTGGCTGCCTGCGCCGCCGCCGGCACCGATTACCTCGACATCACCGGCGAACCGGAGTTCGTCGACCGGATGTACCTGCGCCATCACGCCGAGGCGGTGCGCACCGGCGCCCGGCTCGTGCACGCCTGCGGCTTCGACTCCATCCCGCACGACCTCGGTGTCTGGTTCACGATCAAGCAACTGCCCGCCGACGCCGCGATCACCGTGGACGGGTACGTGCGGGTGAGCGGCCGGTTCTCCGCCGGCACGTACCACTCGGCGCTGACCGCCTTCTCGCGTACCGCCGAGGCGTCGCGGGCGGCCCGCGAACGCCGCGCCGCCGAGCCCCGCCCGGTCGACCGCCGGGTCCGGGCCGTGCCGGGCCGGCTGGCCCGCTCACGGGACCTGCCGGTCTGGGCGGTGCCGCTGCCGACCATCGACCCGCAGGTGGTCCGCCGCTCGGCGGCGGCCCGCCCCGAGTACGGTCCGGATTTCCGGTACCGGCACTTCGCAGCCGTGCGGCGGCTGCCGACGGTGCTGGCCGCCGGCGCGGGGCTCGGTGCCGTGGCCGGGCTGGTGAAGCTGCCGCCGACCCGACGCTGGCTGCTCGGCCGGCTCGCCTCCGGGCAGGGCCCGAGTGCCGAGCAGCGGACGAAGTCGTGGTTCACGGTGCGTTTCGTCGGCGTCGGCGGCGGCCGCCGCGTGCTGACGGAGGTGGCCGGTGGCGACCCCGGCTACGACGAGACCGCGAAGATGCTCGCCGAGTCGGCGCTCTGTCTGGCCTGCGACGACCTGCCGGCCACCGCCGGTCAGGTCACGCCGGTCACCGCGATGGGCGACGCGCTGCTGCACCGACTCACCGCCGCCGGCATCACCTTCCGGGTGCTGCAGGAGGAGCCGGTGGCTTGACCCTCGACCAGGTCGAGGGGGCAGGATCGGGTGGTGAACAGTGACCTGCGCAGCATCGGCGAGCTGGCTCGGGCCAGCGGGCTGACGGCGAGCGCGCTGCGGTTCTACGACGCCGCCGGGGTGCTGGTCCCGGCCCTGGTCGACCCGGTCACCGGATACCGGTGGTACGCCGACGACCAGGTGGCGCCGGCCCGGCTGGTGGCCGGGCTGCGCCGGATCGGCCTGCCGGTCGCCGAGATCGCCCGAGCGGTACGCGCGGAACCCCCGATGGTGCACCGGCTGCTCGACGCGCACCTGGGGCGGCTGGCCGACGGGCTGACCGAAGCGCGCCGCGAGGCCGACCGGATCCGTCGCCTGCTCGCCGCCGACCGCCCCCCGTCGGCCACTAGCCTCGTCCTGACCGGGCATGAGCTGTCCACCGCCGTGGACGCCGTCCGGTTCGCGGTCGGCTCCGACCCGACGCTGCCGGGGTTGGCCGGCGTGCTGCTCGACGTGGCCGACGAGGGCATCCGGCTGGTGGCCACCGACCGGCACCGGCTGGCGGTGGCGACGGCCGGCGCGGCGGTGCACGGTCCGGCGGTGCGTGCGCTGCTGCCCGTGGCCGCGGTCGACCGGCTGCGCCGGCTGTCCGGCGAGGCGGCCACCGGCAAGGTGCGGCTGACCCTGGTCGGACGGCAGGTCGTCGCCGACGTCGCCGGCCACCGGTTGCGGGTGACCACCCTGCCGTACGACTTTCCCGACTACCACGCTCTGCTGCCGGCTGCGACCGGCGGGCCGGCCCGCCGGGTGCCGGTGGACGCGCCGTGGCTCGTGGCCGCGCTACGGTCCGGATCCCCGACGGTGACCCGAGAACATGCGGGTTGCCCGCTGCCGGTCACCGTGCTGGGGTTGGGCGGCGGGGACGCACTACGTCTGCTCGGCGCGGACGAACTGGCCGACGACCCGGCCGGTCGGGTCGGCACCGAATTGCGGGTCGGCGTCAACGGGGGGTACCTGCTCGACGCGCTGCACGCGGCGGGCGGTGGGCGCCTGATGCTCGAAGTCGACGGCCCGGTCAGCCCGCTGGCGATTCGCCGGCCCGACGATTCGGCGGCCTTCTCCATCCTGATGCCGATCCGGCTCTGACCGCGGCGACCATCCGGTCCGGCTCGGACGTCGGAGACCGCCGGTCCGGGGTGGTTCGGGTGCGGGAGGCGGGGCGATTCGGGCGCGACGGTAGCATCTGGAGGTCCACCCGAGCCCGGACGGAGGCATACGGAGCAGCATGCTCGACATGGAGTTGATCCGGAAGGATCGCGACGCGGTGGCGGCCGCGCTGGCGAAGCGGCTCGACGCCGCCGACGTCGACCGGGCGCTGGACGACATCCAGCAGCTCGACCGGGAGCGCCGCCGGCTGATCAGTGAGATCGACGGGGAGCGCCAGCGCCGCAAGGCCGAGGCGCGGGCGTACGCGCAGGCGAAGCGGGCCGGTGTCGAGCCGCAGGTCACCTCCGACGACGGTCGGAAGCAGGTGGCCGAGCTGGAGGCGGAACTCGACGAGGTGCAGGCGCGGCTGCGCACCACCATGAGCGAGTTGCCCAACCTGCCCGCCGAGGACGTGGTGCCCGGCGGCAAGGAGGCCAACCGGGTGGTGAAGACCTTCGGAGCGCCACCGGTCATCGAGAAGGTCCGCGACCATGTCGAGCTGAGCCGGATGCTGGGTCTGGTCGACCACGAACGCGGCGTCAAGCTCGGCGGCTCCGGCTTCTGGATGTACACCGGGCTGGGTGCCCAGCTGGAGTGGGCGCTGATCAACTGGCTGATCGAGCGGAACATCGAGGCCGGGTACGAGTTCCTCCTGCCGCCGCACCTGCTGCTGGACAGCGCCGGATTCGCCGCCGGCCAGTTCCCCAAGTTCTACGACGACGTCTACCACCTGGACAAGCAGTCCGCGCCGCGCGGGCAGTTCCTGCTGCCCACGGCGGAGACGGCGATCCTCGGTGCGTACCAGGACGAGATCCTGGAGACCGCGAAGCTGCCCCTGAAGGTGTTCGCCTACACCCCGTGCTACCGGCGCGAGGCGGCCGGCTCGCACTCCGACGAGCGGGGCACCGTGCGGGGCCACCAGTTCAACAAGGTGGAGATCTTCCAGTTCATTCTGCCCGAGCAGGCCGACGCGGCGCTGGATCAGATGGTCAACCACGCGGAGAGCCTGGTCGAGGCTTTGGGTCTGCACTACCAGCGCAGCCTGCTCGCGGCCGGCGACTCCAGCGCGTCGATGCGCAAGACCCTCGACATCGAGGTGTGGATGCCCAGCACGGGCAAGTACAAGGAGGTCTCGTCGGTCTCCTGGGGCGGTGACTACCAGGCCCGCCGGGCGGCGATCCGCTACCGCGAGCCGGGCGGCAAGCAGACCCGCTTCGTACACACTCTCAACGGCTCCGCCCTGGCCACCAGCCGCCTCCTCCCGGCCATCCTGGAACAGTTCCAGCAACCCGACGGCTCAGTCCTCGTACCCGAAGTCCTCCGCCCCCGCCTGTCCACCGACCACCTAACCCCCCGCTGACCCCCACCCCCACCCCCACCCCCACCGACCCGCTCGTGTTGATCATGAGGTTGGCGGCAGTTTCTGAGATCAACAACGCCGCCAACCTCATGATCAACGGGGCGGTGGGGGTACGGGGTGGGCGGGTTAGGGGGTGGGCGGGTTAGGGGGTGGGCGGGTTAGGGGGTGGGCGGGTTAGGGGGTGGTCAGGGCGGTTACTCGGCGGGTGAGGTCCTCGCCGTCGAGCCAACCCTGGTGGATGATCCGGCCATCGCGGTCGATGATGACGAAGGTGCTCTGCTCGACGACCTCGAAGCGCCGCCAGATCGCCCCCGCGCGGTCCTCGATCTGCGGCATCGGGCCCAGCTCGAACTCGGTGACGAAGTCGGTCATCGCCTTGCGCTCACCGAGCCCCGCGACACCGATGATCGGCACGGTCTCCCGGAAACCGGGCTCGATCTCGGCGATCGTCCATGCCTGGCTGGCGCAGGCGGCGCACCACGGCGCCCAGAACCAGAGCACCACCGGTCGGCCAGCCAGGGTGGCGGCGTCGAAGGCCGCGCCGTCCAGCGTGGTGCCGGTGAACCGCAAGGTGCCCGGCACCGGGCTGGCAGACCCGGTCGACGGAGCCGCGGTGCCGACCGTGGTGGACGCCGGAGCACCGGCCGGTGGGGCCGCCTCGGCGTCCGGACCGGTACCGCACCCGGCGGTGGCCAGCACGGCGGCGAGCAGGGCGGCGGTGACCGCCGCCCCGGTGGACCCTCCCGTCGTCGAAAGCGATCCCATCCGCGTCTCCTTCGGTTCGCCCCCGCCGGACGGCCGCACCGCCCCGGTCGGCGGCTCAGGCCTTGGTCAACCGCAACGCCAGCGCGGGGCAGACCTCCACCGCCTTCGCCGCTCCCTCCCGCAGCCAGGTCGGCACGGGGGTGGGCGGGAAGGCGGGGTATCCGTTCTGGTCCAGCCGGATGAAGTCCGGCACCACGTGGGCGCAGAGACCGTGCCCGTCGCAGCGGGACCAGTCCAGGACCAGCTTCTGCGGGTCGGGGTCGGGAGCGCCGGGCAGACCCATCATGCCTATGACCCGCCGTCCACAGCCCTCGCCGGTGGTGTGCTTCTTCAGGTCGTCGGCGAAGACCTCCATCGCCGAGAGCGCGAAGCGGGACGTACCGTCGGGGTGGCTGCACGCGCCGCGCCCCTTGACGTCGCCGGCGGCGGCCCGGACGATCTCCACCGGCGCGCTGCCGGACACCGCCAGGTCGACGGCACGGGCAAGGTCGGGCAGACCCCGCTTGCACGGGCCGCACTGCCCGGCCGACTCGCCGGCCAGGTAACGGACCACCTGCGCCGCCTCGCCGAGTGGGCAGGTGTCGTTGGCCAGCGGGACGATGATGCCGGCACCGAGCGTGCCGCCGACCGCAGCGAGCCCCTTGCGGGAGACCTCGGCCCGCTCCGCCGCCTCCCGCGTGATCCACTTGCCGTGGTAGCCGCCCATCAGGATGCCGGGACCGTCCGGCACCTCGCACAGTTCGAGGATCTCGGCCAGCGGGGTGCCGGCCGCGCACTCCACCACCGCGTGGCGTTTCGCCGCGCCGGTGATGCTGAGCAGCAGCGTGCCGGGTTCGTCGTCGGTGCCGAGCGCCGCGTACTCGTACGGGCCGAGTCGGGCGGCGATCGCCATCTGGGCGTACGTCTCGGCGTTCGACAGCAGGGTCGGCATCCCGCCGACGCCGGAGTCGCTGGAACGCTTCTTGGTGCCGGGCGGGATGTGCGGCAGGCCGTTGATCCCGTTCACCAGCGCGCCACCCTCACCGCTGATGAACCGGTGCGGCACCGTCACGACGCTTGTCGGTGCCGGCATCCGCCGCTCATCCAGGGCCTCCAACAGGGATTCCCGGCCCACCAGGTCGTCGGCCACGCAGAGCACGATCTCCTCGGCGTCCAGCGCGAACGCGGCCAGGGCAGCACCGTCGAGAATCAGGTGCGGTGCCCGGGTGAGCAGGACCTTGTCCTTCCAACTGGCCGGCTCACCCTCGCTGGCGTTGACCACCACCACCGGCGGTAGATCCTGCCGTTCACAGGACTCCAGCACCGCCCGCAACTTCCTGCCGAACGGGAAGCCGGCACCGCCCTTGCCCTTGAGCTGGACACCCTCGGCCAGCCGCAGCAGGTTGGACGGCTCCATCGGACTGATCGGACCGTGCACCATCTCGTGTGCGCGCAGGTCAAGCCGGCCGAACTCGGCGAAGCCCGCGGTGATCCGGGGCTCACCGACGGCGGCCACCGGCGGAACGGTCGTTCGCATCGTCACTTGGCCTCACCCCGCAGCCCCGCCCAGTAGGCGCCATCCACCGAATCCGGGTCGGCCCGGCGGCGGCGCCGGCTCTCCGCCGCCGACGAGGCCCGGCGGGCACGTCGGGAGGCCAGGTCGACCAGGGTGGGGGTCTCGTCGTCGGCCTCGTCGTCCGGGGCGTACCGGGCCGGCGGGCGCCAGTAGTCGGCCTCCGCCTCCGGCACGTCGTCCTCGGCGCTGTGCCGCCCACCACCGCTGCGGGGCGCGGCGGAGATCGGCGAGCCGGAGATGGGTGCACCGGAGATCGGGTCGGCCGAGATCGAGGAGGTCGACTCCCACCGACGCGGGCTGTCCCAGGGCTCCTCCGGCTCGTCCTCCATCCGCTGCGGCGGCGCCGAGTACCGGCTGTCGGCCTCGGCCCGAGACCGGCGGGAACGGCCGTACTCCTCCTCGTCGTCGCGACGGCGGCGACGCACCGGCTCCTCGTACTCCACCAGGTCGTCGTCGCGACGGGCCGCCCGACGCCCCACCGACTCGCGCTCCTCCTCGCGCCGCGACCGGCGGCCGGTCGGCTCCTCGTCGCGCCGCGACCGGCGGACCACCGGCTCCAGTTCCTCCTCGACCCGTGCCGAGCGCCGCCCGGTGGTCTCCACGTCCTCGTCCCGGCGCGAGGAGCGCCGGCCGACCGGGTCGGCGTCGCGACGACGACGCGCCACCGGCTCCAGCGCCTCGGTCTCGCGGCGTACGACCCGCTCCAGCTCCTCCTCCTCGCGGCGCGAGGCACGCCGGACGACCGGCTCGAACTCCTCGTCGCGACGGTCCCGGCCGGGGCCCGGCTCGATCAGGGAGCCCGGCTCAGGGACCACCGGCACGGTGAACCGTTCCGGGTCGTTGCGTCGGATGGTGGGGCTGGCCCAGGTCCCGGAGGTGCTGTCGGCCCAGCTGGTGTCGCGGCGAACCCGCTTCTCGCGACCGTCGTCGGCGGCGCCGCGGCCGGTCAGGGTACCCAGCAGGTTCTTGCCGTGGGTCTCCTCGGTGGACTTGCTGCCGCTCATCACCTCGTTCAGGACCGCAGCCTGCTGCCGCTCGCGGCTGCGCCGTTGCAGGGTGACCGAGAGCCGGACCATCAGGGCAATCACGACCAGCAGCACGCAGGCCAAGTAGCTCAGCCCCACCCAGGTGGCGGGCGGGCGGCCGGCGAGCAGACCGTGGGAGAGCGCGAACGGCCAGCAGACGTACGCCATGGAGTGCAGGGCACGCCATACCCATTTCGGGCCGACGTCGGCGAACCGCGCCCGGATGATGCCGGTCCAGAGCACACCCACCATGAGCAGCGCGGCGATCGTGCCCAGCCCGATGTAGAGGCCCCGGCCACCGACGAACGGCACGGCGGCGTCGGTCACCCCCGCCCGACCGCTGACGATCTTCGTGATGACGTGGAAGACCAGCCCGGCCACGCCGAGGATGCCGGTCGCCCGGTGCGCGGACTGCAACAGCACCCGGTGCCGGATGAGCAGCACCAGCCGGTCGGTGGCGACCAGCCCCATCATCACCGTGACGCTCAGCGCGACCAGCGCGATCACGCCGCCGAAGAACTCGGTGAAGAAGAAGCCCATCGCGTACATCTGCCGACCCGCGCCGGTGAGCATCGTCAACGCCCAGAAGGCGGCGAGCCCGGACGCGGAAAGCGCCATAATCTGGCCGCGGGACCGGACGCGGATCCCTCGACTGCTGCTGCTGGTACGTACGGCAGCTGCCTTCTCGTTCTGCGTTGCCCGGACCATCTGCTCCTCGATCGTCTCGCGGCGGCGCACCGCCGGCCGACCCTGTTCCCCACTCCAGTACGCAGCGCGGCTCCGGTCGGATCAGTGTCGTAAGAAAAAATCTCGCCGAGTTGTCGAACCGCCCTGCCGCCCGGCGCGTTGTAATGGCCCGCCGCCAACCTCTTCGAGTGGAACTGACCCTCGGTCGCCAGCCGAGTGCACCAGCACCCTCGACCCGAAGGGCTGCCGCTGCGCCAGGTGTCACCACCACAGGAGCACGTACCCGGCAACCAGTGGTGGGTGGCCTACCAGCCGGTTCAGCTGCCGGATCGATTCCCGCAAGGGCACCCGCGCGCAGTTGCAAGTCCATGGTCGACACCTGTCACGCAGTCTGGTCGCCGCGGGCCAAATCCTGACGCGAACTTCTTGATCAACGGCGGCAGGTCGGGTGGGTGGAGGTTCGTTTGGGGTTTTGGGGATAGTTCGGGCTTATCAGGATTAGGGTGCGCTGGTGGGGTTTCTGGGGGTTCTGAGGTCGTGGGGGCGGCGTCGAGTCGCTCTCGGAGTGGGCGTGGCGGTGCTGATGGGTGGCGCCGCGTACACCGGTTGGGCACTGACCCCAACACCGAATGCGACGCCGGTCGCCGGGTCCGCCGATGGCGCGGAGTTGCCGACCGCCGAGATTCCGCCCTCCGGCGACGCCGAGCAGGCGCTGCCCGCGGCACCGGCGCCGGACGGGCTGCCCGAGATCGACTACGACCCGGCCCCCGCCGGTTTTCCCGACGATCCGGACACCCTCGACACCACACCGCTGACCCACGGCGTGCACCCGACCCGCAAGCTCGCCGCGTACGACGCGCCCGGCGGGCGGCCGCTGGCGTTCCTGATGCCGACGATCAGCGAGGTGGAACTGACGGTGCCGATCGCTCACCGCGAGTCCGGCTGGACGGCGGTGCTGCTCCCCTCGGCCAACCGCAAGCTGGCCTGGCTGCCACCCGGCGGCTTCCGCACCGTCGCGCTGCGCGACCAGATCGTGGTGGAGCGGACCCCGTTCCGGCTGACCTGGTATCGCGACGGCGCCGCGCAACGATCCTGGCAGGTCAGCCTCGGTCAACGCGGCCAGGAAACCCCGCTCGGCCGGACCTTCGTGCTGGGCCGCACCCCACCGCCGGAGTCGGTCTACGGCGGGGTGGACATCTACGCTCTCGGCTCGATCCCCGACGACCTGGACTCGGTACCGCCCGGGCTGCGCGGCGCACACATCGGCGTCCACACCTGGTACCACGACGGTGAGCTGGGCCAGCAGACCACGAACGGCTGCATCCGACTGACCGCCAGCGGGCAGCGCCTGCTGCTGGAGAAGGTACGCCCCGGCACCCCGGTGGTGGTCGTCGACGAGCTGCCCATCCCGCCCGCCACCGCCTGAGGCCGTGGTCGGAGAACAGCCGGGCGATCATCAGCCGACTCACAACCGCAGGGCGGCGACCGCGTCGTCAAGCGTGGCCGCTCGGGCCAGCGGCTGGACGGACGTGCCCTCGGCCAGCCAGGCCAGGCCCGACGGCGCGAAGCCGGCCCCGGAGCAGTGCGGACACTGCGGGTCCAGCGTCGGACGGTGCGGCTGAGTCGCTTGAGAGCGTCCTTGCTGATCGCCGGGAGGAACGCGGTGAACACGCCCCGCGTGGCGGCGTTGACGGTAGGGCGGGACGACAGCAGGATGGCGCGGGTGGAATCGAAGGAGTTGAAGGAACGGACGCAGGCACTGCGTGCCGCCGGTAAGACGCCCAAGCAGATCGCCCGCGATCTCGGGGTCACCCGTGCGGTGGTCACCCGGCTGGTGCGGGGCGTCGATGTCGTACGGCCGGGGCGGGTACACCCGGCGGAGCTGCCGCTGCTGGGCTGCTGGGTCAGCCGGCAGTGGAGCAACGGCCTCCGCGTGGCCGACCGGCCGGCGGACTGGGTCGACGACGCCGAGTTGCCGCCGATGGCGATGGGTGCCGGCCTGGTCAGCGTGGCGGTCGCCCGGGCGGACGGCGACGCGGTGAGCACCTGCGGCTTCCTGGTCGACACCTACTGTCTCGGCGTGAAGAATGCCCTGCCACCGGTCACCTCCGATCCCGACGAGGTGCCGCATTTTGTGGCCGAGTTCTTCTCTGCCTACGACACGCCGCCGCTCCAGGCTCCCATCGACCTCGCCCGGCACCTGATCTTCGGCGCTGTCGACTACGCCCGCGACCTCGGCTTCGACCCGCATCGGGACTTCTACAGCGCCGCACCGCATCTTGGCACCTGGGAGCCGCCGAGCCGGATCACCTTCGGCCTGGATGGCAAGCCCTTCTTCCACCAAGGCCCGCACGACAACCCAGAACGGATCATGCGCACCCTCGACCGGACGGTCGGTCGCGACAACTACCACTTCACCGTCGTCTCGACGCTGCTCTGACGACAAATTGGGGAGCAACGTTGGTGGTCGAGCAGGTGGCCGTTTTCGTCCGCCGGACCGAGCGGTACGCGGCCGACGACGTGCACGCTGTGCTGCGGTTGTGTGATTCCGGACGGCTGCGGTGCAGCGAGAAGACGCGACGACCGGCGGCGGCCACAGTGGCCGAGGTGGCCAGGACGCTGTCCTCGGGTGACTTCTATCCGGACGAGCCGATCGCCGCGTTCGCCTGGCCGCTGCTGGTGCAGGCGGGCGGTCTCGCTGAGATCACCAGCGGCAAGCTGCAACTGAACGCGAAGGGTCGGGCCGCCCTCGGCAAGCCGGCCGCCGTAGTCGTGCAGATGTTGTGGCGGTCGTGGCTGACCAAGGGTCTGATCGACGAGTTCAGCCGGATCGAGAACATCAAGGGACAACGCGCCGCCAACGTGCTGACCGCGCCGAAGGCACGGCGGCAGAAGGTGTCCGAAGCGCTCGCCGCCCAGCCTGTCGGCGAATGGGTCGCCGTGGACGATCTCTTCGCGCAGATGAAGCAGACCGCCTGGTCACCGCGGGTCGCTCGCAGCGAGCGGGCACTGTGGAAGCTGTACCTGGAGGATCCGCAGTACGGCAGCCTCGGCTACGCCGGGTTCGGCGAATGGGAGCTGCTGGAGGGCCGGTACACCCTGGCGGTGCTCTTCGAGTACGCGGCGCCGCTGGGCCTGATCGACCTCGCCTACGACAAGCCGGGTGGCGCCCGCGACGACTACCACGAGAACTGGGGCGCCGACTATCTCGACGCACTCAGCCGGTACGACGGGCTGCGGGCGATCCGCCTCAACGACCTCGGCGCCTACGTGCTCGGCGTGCACAAGCAGTACACGCCACCGGAGCCGGAGGCACCCGAACGTACCGTGAAGGTGTTGCCCAACCTCGACGTGGTGGCGGTGGGCCGGCTTTCGCCGGCCGAGTTGCTGGTGCTGGAGAGCTACGCCCGCCGTACCGGTGACCACGTCTGGACCGTGAGCCGGGAGAGTCTGCTCGTCGCCGTCGACGCCGGGCGGCAGCCGGCCGACTTCGCCGGATTTCTGCGGGCGCGGGCCGCGCAACCTGACCTGCCCGGGCCGCTGCTGACGCTGTTGGATGAGATCGCCGAGCGGGCCGGGCGGCTCACCGACCTGGGGCCGGTGCGCCTCATCGCCTGTGCGGACCCGGCCCTGGCCATGCTGATCAGCCACGACCGGAAGCTACGGCCGCTGTGCCGGCTGATCGGTGACCGGCACCTGGCCGTACCCATGAACCGGGAGCAGGACTTCCGGCGAGCGCTTACCACCCTCGGCTATGCCGTCCCAGCTGACGCCTCACACCGACCCGGATGACCGCCAGACCGACACAGTTCTCGCACCTGACCGGTCATCCACGGCGCGGACGCGGCACGTGACAGTTGAGGCCGTCGCGCTCCCGACGAATGCCGTCGGCGTGCGCGCGGAAGGCCGGACCGTGGTGTGCGATCGCGGCGGAGACCACCTCTGCCGGAACCGTCCGGGTCGCCCGGTGGACCATCTGATCGAGGTCGTCGGCGATTTCCGCACGGCGCCCCCGTTCCAGCAGTGACCGGCACACCCCCCACCAGCGCAGCGCGTACTCCTGTGCGGTGATCGGGCTGCCGGAGTGCGCCGCCGTCAGCCGCCACAGGGCCCGAGCCAGCCGGAGGCGTCCACCGGGCACGCCGTCGGCGGCGAGCGCCTGCGCCGCCGTGACGGCGTCGTGCGCCGCCTTCAGCGCCCGCGCGGAGGAGGGTTCCGACCGCGGGCGGGACGGAGGATCGACCCGGGCGATGGAGTGACGGTCGGCCCTGGCATGGGCACGGGCTACGGGGGTATGACCGAGACATGAGGGCGAGTTTCCGGCTCGGCCGGATCGTGGGCGTACCGGTCGGGGTCAACTGGAGTGTCCTGGTCATCTTCGCGCTGATCTGGTGGGGGCTGTCGGCCAACCTGTTCCCCGAGTCGTACCCGGACCGGTCCGTGGTCGCGTACCTGCTGGCCGGGCTGACCGCCGCGGTGGTCTTCTTTCTCGGCCTGCTCGCCCACGAGGTGTCACACGCGGTGGTGGCCAAGCGCAACGGCCTCGGCGTGCAGGGGATCACTCTGTGGCTCTTCGGCGGTGTCGCCGAGCTGCGCGGCGAGGCCCGCTCCCCCGGTGCCGAGTTGCGCATCTCCGGGATCGGCCCGCTGGTCAGTCTGATCATCGGCGTCTTCTTCGGGGGCATCGCGACGCTGCTCGCGCTGGCCGGAGTTGAGGGGTTGCTGCTGGGTGTGATGGCCTGGCTCGGCGGCATCAACCTGCTGCTGGCCGTGTTCAACGTCTTGCCGGCGGCGCCGCTGGACGGCGGGCGGCTGCTGCGGGCGGCGGTGTGGAAGGCCACCGGCGACCGGACCCGCGCCACGGTGGTGGCGGCCCGGGCCGGGTGGATCCTCGGCCTGGCGTTGATCGGGTTCGGGCTGTGGCGGTTCCTCACCGGCACCGGCGTCGGTGGGCTGTGGCTGGCGTTGATCGGCTGGTTCCTGATCGGCGCGGCCACCATGGAGGAGCGGCAGGCCCGGGTGGGCGACGCGCTGCGCGGCATCCGGGTCGCCGACGTGATGACCCCGCAGCCGCAGACCGCCTCGGGTGAGCTGACGGTGGCCGACTTCGTGGACAACTACCTCTTCGCGTACCGGCACACGGCGCTGCCGCTGACCGAGGACGGCCGGCCGGTCGGGCTGGTGACCCTCGACCGGGTACGCGGCGTGCCGTCCGGCGAGCGGGGCAGCACCACCCTGGCGGCGGTGGCCTGCCGCGCCGACGACCTGGTGCTCGCCTCCCCCGACGAGCCGCTGACCGAACTGCTGCCCCGACTCAGCGACTGTGCCGACGGCCGGGCGCTGGTGGTCACCGACGGCCGTCTGGTCGGCATCGTCTCCCCCAGCGACATCAGCCGCGCCGTGCAGCGCAGCAGCATGCGCGACCAGCTCGCCACCGACCGCTAGGCTTCCGCGCGGCGAGGCGATGCCGTCGCCCGAGGGGAGTTCGTGAGTCGTCATGTCACAGGGACATGATTATGTCCAAGTGACATGACGCAGTCGGAGCTATCACCTGGCCACGCTGCGGAACCGGCGCTGAACCGGGGCCAGGATGCGGTCAGCGGGGAAACAGATGGTCGAGTTCCTCGGTGCGGAACGTCCCCTCGGGGTCGAGGCGGTTCACCAGCGCGGCGAAGTCGGTCCAGCGGGGGTAGGTCGCGGCGATCGTCCCGGTCGGCATCGTGAAGACCTTGCCCCAGTGGGGCCGGGGCGCTAACGGGGCCAGTGCCCGCTCGACCTCGGCGAGGACCGGCAGTACCGCCGCCGTGTCGGCGATCCAGGTGAAGTGCACCGCGAGGCTGTCGCGGTCGTACTGCGGGCTGAGCCACAGCTCGTCGGCGGCGATGGTGCGCAGCTCGCTGGTCTGCGCGACCGGGGCGATCAGGTGCGCCACCTGATCCAGGGCGGCGAGCGCGTCGGCGGTCACCGAGCGGGGCAGGTGATACTCGGACTGCAACTCGTCGCCGTTGCTCGGCGTGAAGCCGAGCCGGAAGTGCGGCAGCCGCTCGTGCCAGGGACCGGGCACGCCGAGCTGCTCGGTGCAGTTGAGCACCGGCATGCCGGGCACCGGATGCCAGGGCCGGTCGGCCGCCGTGGTGCCGAGCCAGCCCGCCGGGGGTGCGGGCCGGTCCGCGAGCTGCTTGCGCCAGACCTGGGTGCCGCGCGTCGAGCGCCAGTCGGTGAAGACACTGACGCTGTACGCCGAGGCGAGCGCCGCGGCCAGCGCCTCGCGGGGCAGGTCGAGGCGGACGTACTGGCGTATCTCGAAGGTGGGCACCACGTCGAGGGTGAGCCGGGTGACGATGCCCAGTGCGCCGAGGGAGACCACCATGCCGGCGAAGTCGGGGTCGCTGCGGTCCACGGTGAGCAGGTCACCGTCGGCGGTGACCAGTTCCAGGCCGGCGACGGCGCTGGCCAGGTTGCCGACGGTCTCGCCGGAGCCGTGGGTGCCGGTGGTGACCGCGCCGGCCACCGAGATGTGCGGCAGCGAGGCGAGGTTGGCCAGCGCGTACCCGCGCTCGTGCAGCCAGGTGGCCAGGTCGCCGTAGCGCAACGCGGCCGGCACGTGCACCACCTGACGCTGCTCGTCCAGTTGCGGGGTGGCCGGCAGTCCGGCCAGCGTGACCAGGTCGCCGGTGGTGTCGCCGAGCCGGTTGAAGGAGTGTCCGCTGCCCACCGCCCGAATCCGGTCGCTGCCGGCGACCAACTCCCGCAGCTCGTCGACTGACGACGGCCGATGGTACGCGCGGGCTGCGTACTCGACGTTGCCGGCCCAGTTGCGGTGCGTCGACACTTCCGACCCCCTCTGTCCGCCAGCGATTACCGCCGGCTCCGTCGGGGAACCCTACGCCGATGAGCAGCTACCGTGATCCCGCCCCTCGCGGCGACGTGTATCCCTCCGAGGAGGAGATCGACCCGGCCGGCAACGGTGTGGCGTCCGCCACCGGTCCCGCCGGCACCGTCGGCGGCTCCCCGGTCACCTGGTCCGACGCCGGGCCGTCGGCGAGCCAGCCGGATCCGCAGCCCGGCCCCACCCCGGAACCGGTGCCGGAACCGCCGCCCGCCCCCGGCCCGCCGCCCCGGGTCGACGCCAGCGCCCGGTCGATCGTCACCCGGCACATGGACGGTTCGGTCCAGGTGGTCACCGATTTCGACGGCGACGGCGTGGCGGACCAGGTGCAGTTCGACCTCGACGGCGACGGGCTGCCGGACGTCACCTACCTCGACCGCGACCGGGACGGCCAGCTGGACACGGTGCTGCGCGAGGAGCACCGGATCTGACACGCCGGCGGCCCGCCGCTCGGCTCGCCCGGTCAGGCCGGCCCGGCTCGCCCGGTCAGGCTGGCGGCATCTGGGCGAGATCGACTCCGCTTGCGGCATACCGGTGTCTCCGGGGCCGCTGATACCCCGGCTTGCCGCAATCGGAGCCGCCCGCACGCACAGAGCCGCCCCGCACGCACAGAGCCGCCCCGCACGCACAGAGCCGCCCCGCACGCACAGAGCCGCCCCGCACGCACAGAGCCGCCCGCGTCGGCCCGGTCAGAGCTGCCGCATCACCTCGGTGGCGACCAGGTCCAGGTGGTCCAGGTCGGTCAGGTCGAGCACCTGGAGGTAGAGGCGCTGGCTGCCGACCTCCGCGTACCGGCCGATGGTGTCGATGACCTCGGCGGGCGTGCCGGCGAGGCCGTTGACGCGCAACTCGTCCGGTTCCCGGCCGATCGCGGCGGCCCGCCGCGCCACCTCCGCGTCGTCCTTGCCGCAGCAGAGCACCAACGCATTCGACCAGGTCAGCTGGGCCGGGTCACGGCCGATGTCGGCGCAGGCGGCGCGGACCCGCGCGAACTGGGCCACCGTCTCGTCGATCGAGACGAACGGCAGGTTGAATTCGTCGGCGTAGCGGGCGGCGAGCTGCGGCGTACGCTTCGCGCCCTTGCCGCCGAGCAGGATCGGCGGGTGCGGGCGCTGGACCGGTTTGGGCAGCGCGGGCGAGTCGCTGACCTGGTAGTGCCGGCCGGTGAAGTCGAACGTCTCGCCCGGCGGGGTACGCCACAGACCGGTGATCACCGCGAGTTGCTCGTCCAGCCGGTCGAACCGCTCCCTCAGCGGCGGGAACGGGATCCCGTACGCCTGGTGCTCGGCGTCGTACCAGCCGGTGCCGATGCCCAGCTCGACCCGGCCGCCGCTCATCTGGTCGACCTGGGCGACGGTGATCGCGAGCGGGCCGGGCAGCCGGAACGTCGCAGCGCTCATCAGCGTGCCGAGCCGGATGGACCGGGTGTCCCGGGCGAGTCCGGCCAGGGTGGTCCAGGCGTCGGTGGGGCCGGGCTCGCCGCTGACCGACCCCATCTTGAGGTAGTGGTCCGAGCGGAAGAAGGCGTCGAAGCCGGTCTCCTCGGCGCGTCGGGCCACGGCGAGCAGGTCGTCGTAGCTCGCGCCCTGCTGGGGTTCGGTGAAGATCCGCAGTTCCATGGTTCGAGCATAGGAAGCCGCCGGCTGTGGCGCTCGGGGACGCCCACCGGTCGCCTCCGACACTGGGTCACCGGCACCTGGCGCCGGCACCGTGCGCCCCCTCCCGATCGATCCCGATCGGGAGGGGCCGCCCCCGTCCACGGTGCGCCGGGTGGCCGGCGTCCACCCGTCTCGGACGCCGGCCCGTCGACGGTCAGGGGGTCGCGCGTCGGATGGTCAGGTAGCTGAGACCGGCGAGCAGCAGGGCCAGCAGCGCCGGCCAGCCGACCAGCAGCGCCCAGCCCGGCTGGTCGGCGAACCAGCCGCCGATCACCGACCACCAGCCCCGCCAGGTGGCGAGCACGACGAGCCCACCGGCCCCGGCCAACGCGGCGGTGCTCAGCATCAGCAGGCCGTTGACTCCCCAGCGCTTGAAGACCAGCGCGATGGCGGCGCCGACGAAGCCGAGCAGCAGGAACGGGATCGCGAAGCCGAGGAACCGCAGCACCGGGTTGTCCACCAGCAGGAAGGGAATGCCGAAGAAGGTCAGGTTGACGCCCCACCCGTCGGTGGCCTCCTCGATCACGGCCAGCAGGTAGAGCCCTGCCGCGTAGCTGATCGCCTGCCCGAGGTAGTTGAGCACGTTGCCGAGGTAGAAGCTGCGACGGGAGACGCCCAGCCCGAGCGCGAACGGGAAGTCCTGGGTGATCGCGTTGATGCTGGCGACGAACATCACCACGTAGATGCTCATCAGCCCACCGGTGGTCGGCTGGAAGTCGTCGGCCTCGTTCATCGCACTGAACAGCGCCAGGTTGATGAGGAAGCTGAGCGCGAGGACCCCCCACGGCCAGCCGACCACGCCGCGCCAGGCGACGAGCTGGAGCCGGGCCACGGTCAGGGCGCGGTTCATCGGACGGCCTCCCTGTCTGTCACGGCGGCGCTACCGGCCGCGTGCCCGTTGGTCGAGGTGGTCAGACGGACGACGATGTCCTGGAGCGAGGACGCTTCGACACCGAGCCCCAGCGAGCGGGCGCGGTCGTACGCGGCCGGGCCGAAGTCGCCGCGTACGGTGGCCCGGACCGTGCCGCCGAGCGACACCCGGTGCAGTTCGGTGCCGGTACGGGCGAACTCGTCCACCGCCGCGACCGGGCCGGAGATGGTGACCACCTGGCCGCGCAGCGCCTCCGCCTCGACGTCGAGCAGCAGCCGGCCCCGGTCGATCAGCAGTACGTGCTCGATCAGGTCGCTGACCTCGTCGATGAGGTGGGTCGACAGCACGATGGTGCGGGGGTGTTCGGTGTAGTCGGCCAGCAGGTGGTCGTAGAAGAGCTGCCGGGACACGGCGTCCAGGCCCAGGTAGGGCTCGTCGAAGAAGGTCAGTGGGGCGCGCGAGGCGAGCCCGACGACGATGCCGAGCGCGGAGAGCATGCCGCGGGAGAGCTTGCGGACGTTGCGCCCGCGCGGCAGCTGGAACACGTCGACCAGCCGCTGGGCGAACTCCTCGTCCCAGCCCGGGTAGAGCAGGCCGGCGGCGCGCAGGACGTGCGTGACCCGCAGGTTCGACGGATAGGTCTGGCTCTCCTTGATGAAGGAGATCCGGGAGAGCACCTGCTCGTTCTCGTACGGGTGCTGCCCGAAGACGCTCACCTCGCCGCTGGTGGCGAAGTTCTGCGCGGTGAGGATCTGCATCAGGGTGGTCTTGCCGGCCCCGTTGCGCCCCAGCAGGCCGTGGATCCGATGCTCGGCGAGCGAGAAGGTGACCCCGTCCAGGGCGCTGACCCCCTGGTACCGCTTGGTCAGGTCGGTGACGGTGACGACCGCGCTCATCGATCCTCCTCCCAGGTATCGATCATGTTCTTGAGTTCGGGCGGTTCGATGCCGAGCTTGCGCGCCTCGGTCAGCAGAGGCCGGACGTACTGCCGGGCGAACTCGTCGCGGCGCCGGCCGCGGAGCTTCGCTCGGGCGCCGGGAGAGACGAACATGCCGATTCCTCGCTTCTTGTAGAGAGTTCCGTCGTCGACCAGCTTGTTGATCCCCTTGGCGGCGGTCGCGGGGTTGATCCGGTGGAAGGCGGCCAGCTCGTTCGTGGAGGGCACCTGGCCCTCCTCGGCGAGGGTCCCCTCCAGGATCGAGTTCTCCAGCAGCTCCGCGATCTGAAGGAAGATCGGCCGACTGTCCTCCATCACGTCGACCGTGCCCCGTCGCCACACTGGTTTGCTGGTTCATTACTCATGTAACTAACCATGCAACCAGTGTGGCACCGCTGTCAAGGAGGCGGACGGACAGCGGCCCGGTCCGGGAGTCACACCGGACCGGGCCGCCCTACGGGTTCAGCCGTTCCGCGGTTCAGCCGTACGGCGGCCGGGCGTACGCGGCCCGCAACGCGGCCAGCCCGGTCGCCTTCGGGCTGAGGGTGCCCCAGCCGGAGTTGAAGTAGTTCGTCCGGGCGATCAGGGGGCCACGTTCGGCGTTGAGCCGGGCGATGGCCGGCGGCACGGTGGCGATCCAGGCCGCCTGGTCGGGGATTTCGATGACCCGTACGCCCCACTCAGCGATGATCACCGGGCGGGACAGCGCGACCGGGCCGAGGTCGGCCACCGCCCAGTCCTTGGTGCGCCGGAACCGCTCCAGCGCGGTGTGGCTGGGACTTGTCGCGTAGACGTTCCACTGGAGGTAGTCCAGCCGCGTCATCAGCGCCTCCGGGTGGGTGCGCCGGTAGCAGTCCCGGTTGAAGCCGCCGACCCCGACCGAGAAGGTGCTGCCCTGCGGCAGCCCCTTGGCCCGGAACCAGTTGACGATGTACGTCACCGCCTGCACCGCCCGGGCGTCCGACTCGGCCCAGGTGTACGCCTTGCCGGCCTCGATGGTGCCGAACTCGTGATCGGTGTCCAGTTCGGAGGCGAGCTGGATGTTCACCCCGAAGCCCATCGTCCGGTACTGCGACAGCGCCCGGGCGAACAACCCGTCGCACTGCCCGGAGATGACCTGGCCGTAGCCGTACGCCCTCGGCCAGATCGTGCCCGGCCGCTGCTGAATGGTCATCGCGGGCGCCGGCACGGTGTACCGCACCCCGTCCACGGTGAAGCTCTGCGGCCCGGTGTCGGGCGCGCCGTAGTGCTTCAGCTCGAGCACCATGTTGAGCTGCACCCCGGCGCGCCCGAGGGTGATCAGCCAGGGCCGCTGGTACCCGGGAAAGATGTAGCCGTCGGCGAAGCTGCGGTACTGGGTCAGCGACCGGAAGTTGCCGCCGGTCATGTCGGCCGTCGGATCCGCACCACCGGAGAGGTAGTAGCCACCCAGCACCGGCGGCAGCACGGTGTAGGCGACGGTGGCGCTGGCGGTCCGGCTGGCGGAGTCACGCACCGTGACGGTCACCCTCGGCATCACGCCACCGCCCGGAACACGGCGACCGCGCCGTTGTCGGAGACCCGGGACCAGGTGCGCCCCGAGTCGTCGGCGACGGTCACGGTGAGCGGATCGATCACGGCGGTGACCGAGACGGGGGCACTGCGGTTGCCCTGCGCGTCGGCCACGGTGACCGTCACGGTGAGCCGCTGGTTGTCCGCGTCGCCGTAGTCGACGGTCAGCAGCATCTGCTCGCCGGGTGAGTAGGTGGTGGGGTTCATCGAGGCGTTGGCGATGGGAGCGGCCATGGCAGCCCCTTCCTGGCTTGGTCGCCGTGACCAGCGGTGCAACACCGTCGGTGCGGCTGGTCGGCGACGGCGGGCCGGAGCCGGATGGCGCGGCGACGCGCCCCGGGGGGAATCCGTACTGGCGGCCGGTGGGACGTTCCGGCCGGAGGATCGGATGTGGCCCGCCATCCGCAGCCTCGCTACCTGCTACAACAGTGCGTCGGGGCCAGCACCGGCGTCCTGTCCGTTTCCGGACATATCGACTCTCATGGAGGCGAGACATGAAGTATCTGATGTTGATCTACGGCAACGAGGAGATCTGGGGCAGTCTCCCGGAGCGCGACCTGACCGCCCTGATCGGTGAGGTGGACGCCTTCACCGAGGCGCTGCGGGCCTCCGGCGAACTGGTCGACGTGCAGGGGTTGGAGACACGCCCCCGGTCGGTGCGGATCGTCGCCGGCACTCCGGTGGTCAGCGACGGGCCGTACCTGGAAGCCAAGGAGTACGTCGGGTCGTACCTCGTGGTGGACGTCGAGGACGAGCAGCGGGCCGTGGAGATCGCCCGTGGCTATCCGGGTCTGCGGTTCGGCACCGCCAGCGGCGGCCTGGAGATCTGGCCGCTGATGACCGGAGCGGACCACTGAGCCTCGATGCGACAAGCGTCGACCTGCTGCGCCGGCTCGCGCCGCAGGTGCTGGCCACGCTCGTGCGCCGGCACGGCGACTTCGGCCCGGCCGAGGACGCTGTGCAGGAGGCGCTTGTCGACGCCGTCGAGCGGTGGCCGCTCGACGGAGTTCCCGAGCAACCGTCGGGCTGGCTGCACACCGTCGCCGCCCGCCGCTACGTCGACCGGGTACGCACCGAGGCCGCCCGCACCCGCCGCGAACGTACGGCGCTGGACCTCACCCCCCGCGACGCGCTGGTCGCCCCGCCGCCCGACACCGAGCCGCCCCGCGACGACCTGCTGGAGTTGTTCCTGCTCTGCTGCCATCCGGCGCTGTCCGCGCCCGCCCAGTTGGCCCTGACCCTGCGTGCCGTGGGCGGGCTCACCACCGCTGAACTCGCCGCCGCCTTCCTGGTGTCGGAGCGGACGATGGGGCAACGGATCTCCCGGGCGAAACTGCGCCTGCGGGAAGCGGGTGCCCGGTTCGCACCGCCACCGGAGGCGGAACGGGAAGCCCGGCTGGTCGTCGTACGCCAGGTGCTGTACCTGATGTTCAACGAGGGATACAGCGCCAGCAACGGCCCGCACCTACGCCGCGCCGACCTGACCGGGCAGGCGCTGCGGTTGACCCGCCGGCTGCACGAGCAGCTGCCCGACGACGCCGAGACGACCGGCCTGCTCGCGTTGATGCTGCTCACCGAGGCCCGAGCGGCGGCCAGGGTCGACCGGAACGGCGACCTGGTGCCGCTGGCGGAGCAGGACCGCCAGCGGTGGGACCGGGTGGCAATCACCGAGGGTTGCGCACTTGTCGAACGGAGTCTGGCCGCCAGGCCAGCGGGACCGTACCGGGTCCAGGCCGCCATCGCGGCGGTGCACGCCGAGGCGCCGAGCGCCGAGGCCACCGACTGGCCCCAGGTGCTCGCCCTGTACGAGGTGCTGGAGCAGATCGCGCCGAACCCGGTGGTCACCCTGAACCGGGCGGTGGCGGTGGGCATGGTCCACGGGCCCGCCGCCGGGCTGGCCCTGCTCGCCGAGCTGGAGTCGGGGCCGTTGGCCGGGCACCACCGGCTGCACGCCGTCCGCGCCCACCTGCTGGAACTCGCCGACGACCGGCCCGCCGCCGCCGTGCGGTGGCGAGCGGCGGCGCAGCACGCCGGCAGCGACCCCGAACGGCGGTACCTGCTGCGCCGCGCCGCCGAAGCGAGTGACCCGAATCGTCCTTGATGTGAGCCACGTCACCTCTAATGCCGGTAGAAGTGCGCCCTCCGGCTCCGATCCATAGGTGGAGCGGCACCCACTGTGGGTGCCGCGCACCCCGGGAGGAACAGCACATGACGAAGGTGACCGCCCAACTGTCGGTATCGCTGGACGGCTATTACGCCGGCCCACAGCACGACGGCGACGGCGACTGGCTGCGGTCGGCGGAGAGCCACGGGTTCTTCCGGGTGACCCGGTGGGCCACCGAGGCGATGGCGTGGCGCGAGCGGCAGGGTTTCGCCGGCGGCCGGCACGACGCCGACTCCGAGATCATCGCCGAGTCGTTCGCCGCGGCCGGCGCCTACGTGATGGGCCGCCGGATGGCCGACGGTGGCGAGGTGCCGTGGGGCGACGAACCACCGTTCCGCGCGCCGGTGTTCGTGGTGACCCACCGGCCCCGCCCGACCCTGCACCGCCAGGGTGGCACCAGCTTCACCTACGTCACCGACGGGCTGGCCAGCGCCGTGACTCAGGCGCGGGCCGCCGCCGGTGACAAGAACGTCGCGGTGGCCGGCGGCGGCAGCCTGGTCCGGCAGGTGCTGCGGGCGGGGCTGCTCGACGAGTTGGAGCTGCACGTGGTGCCGGTCGTCCTCGGTGCCGGGCTACGGATCTTCGACGAGCTGGGTCTCGACGATTTCGAGGCGATCGAGTTGACTCCCGAGCGGGTGGTCGCCAGCCCGCAGGTCACCCACATCCGGTACGCGGTGCGCGGTCGGGCTCCGCTGGTCCTCGACGATCGCGGCCGGGGCACCGGCACCCCGTAGGCCGCGCCGTCAGCCGGTGGCGCCGTCAGAGGGCGGCGAGGAAGGCGAGCACCTCGGACCACCCGTCCCGCCGGGCGGCGGCGTCGCCCGCCCGGGAGCCGCCATGGTCATGCACGCCGGTGCGCCCCCGGTGCACCGTCTTCGACGGCAGATACGGGAAGGTACCCACGCCGTGACCGGCGTCCGGGTAGAGCAGCACCCGGTGGGGTGGGCCACCGAGGGCCAGCACCAGCTCGGCGGCGAAGGTCGGCGCGTGCCAGAGCAGGTCGTCCTCCCCGGCGATGGCCAGCACCGGTCCGTCGATCCGGTCGACCGGTATGCGGCCGGTCGGCACGGGTCGGCCGCGGTAGGTCCAGGCGGGCGCTCCCGAGTCCGGGTACCCGGGATAGACACGGCTATTCGGGGCGTAGGCGACGACGGCGCGCACCAGGTCGGGGCGCTGTTGCGCCAGCAGCAGCGCGGCCTCGGTGCCGCGTGAGTAGCTCAGCACCGCCACCTCGCCATCGGAGTGCGGGGCGAGCAGTTCGGCGGCGGCGACGAAATACTCCAACGGGATGTTGTGCAGGCCGTCCGGCAGTTCAGGCGCTCCGAAGTAGCCCAGGCACAGCACCGGGTGCCCCCGGGAGGCCAGCAGCGGCGCGTCGTACAGCCCGCCGACGCCGCCCTCCGAGCCACCGAACCACAGCACCCCGCGCCGTCGTGGCACGTCCGGCGGCGGCAGGACGAGCAGCCCGCGAACCCCGTCGGCTGCCCGGGTCAGCTCGGTGAAGGAGACCTGGCCCGCCGTCCAGTCGCGCCGGACGGTGACGGTGGCGGGCGCACGCCCGCCACCCGCAGCCGACAACCGGACCGGGAAGTCACGCCGGACGTGCGGCCAGACCGGGTCGAAGTAGGAGGTGTCGCCGTCCAGTGGATCCATCGACCAGAACAGGCCCATCGGGTCGACGCCCGAGTAGGAGCCGTCGATCGGGGCGTCCTGGGACACGTCCACCACGCCGTTGGCGTCGGCCACGAACGTCGCCTCCGCGCGCCACCGGCGCCCCGCGTGATCCTCGGCCTCGGCGGCGATCACCACCCGTTCCCTCGCGGCCAGGCCGGTCACGCGTACCCGCAGCGGCTGGTCGGCGAGCGCCACGGCCGGCGTCACCTCCAGCCGCAGGCGCGCCGCGCCGCCCCTCCCCCGGTCGCCGGTGAGAAGGATCGCGACCAACAGCCCCACCAGGACGGTGGGCAAGATCCTGGAGGTTCTCGACCAACGTGGCATCGACCACACCGTATTGCCGGCCGTCCACTCCCACGACGTGTGCTATTCGGCGAGGATCGCCTGGAGGCGGGCCCGGCACTCGGCCACGAACGCCGGGTAGCTGTGCTGGTAGTAGGAGATACCGCTGGCGGCCACGGCGATCGCCCAGGCGCGGGCGCGTATCCAGGTCGAGTCGTCCACGTCGACGGCGTTCCGGTAGGCGTGGCGGGCCTCGGGCGGCAGATCCCACACCGGAGCGTGCTCGGCGTCGGGCAGGCCGACCGACAGGCCACCGAAGTCGATGACCGCGTGCAGTCTGCCGTGTCGGACCAGGAGGTTCGTGGGCCTCAGATCGCCGTGCAGCCACACCTGTGGTCCGGACGGTTCGGGCCGGGCGAGAGCCATCAGCCACAGCCGTTCCAGGGTGTCGACGTCGATCTCCGCGCCGACGATGGCACGGCAGTCGGAGAGGGCACGGCCGACCCACTCGGCACAGGGCCGCAGGTCTCCCCCGCGGTACCAGCTCAGCTCGCCCGTGCGGGTCGCCCCCATGAGGTCGAGGCCGTGCAGCTCCCGGACCACCGCCGCCAGGTCGGCGCCGAGGGCCGCCCAGTCCGCGACCGTCTCCGGCCCGACCTCGTCGCCGTCGATCCACCGGTAGACCGACCAGGGAAGGGGGAAGGCACGGGTGGGTACGCCGGTGTGCACCGGCTCCGGGATACGGCAGCCGAGCAGCGGCGCCAGCCGGGGCAGCCAGCGCTGTTCCTTGCGCAGCGACGGCGCCTTGTCGGCGGTGCGCGGCAGCCGCACGAGCAGGCCGGCGCCGAGCCGGTACATGGTGTTGTCGGTGCCCGCGCCCGCCCGGGACAACGGCAGGTGCGCCCACTGTGGGCACTGCTGGGTCACCAACGACCTGACGACATCCTCGTCGACCGGAATCTCACCCTGGTGCAGCGTCACGCCGAGATCCTCGCGCCGCGTGCACGCGTGAGCCACCCAATTCTCTCGCGTACGCGGCACCGGCGGCGGATCAGGACCCGGCCGGTTGCGCGGCGGGCAGGTCGCTGGCGGCGGCACGCAGCGCGGCGATGCTGGCGGCCACCGCGGGATGGCCACCCGCGCCCTGCCGATAGGCAATCCGGGTCCGCCGCCGGATGGTGAGCGGAACGAGGACCACCGCGGTGGGCGGCCGTTCGACCGCCAGTTGGGGTACCAGTCCGACGCCCTGACCGGCGGCGACCAGGGCGAGCACGGCGGTGAAGTCGTCCGCGTGGTGACGCACTGTCGGGCGGAAGCCGGCCAGCTCACACGCGTGCAGGGTCACCGAGTGACAGAGCGTGCCCGGGCTGCCGACGATCCAGTCCGCGTCGCGTACCGAGCGCATCGGATCACCGGTGAGGTGGCGGTCCGCCCCGACGGCCAGGAACACCGTCTCGTCGAGCAGTGGCACCGAGTCCAGGGCCGGATCCGGATCGACGGGCACGATGTCGTAGTCGTGCACGAGGGCCACGTCGAGGCGGCGGTCGCGCAGCGCGTCGGGCACCGCGACCGGGTCCAACTCGGTGACCATCAGGTCCAGCGCCGGATGGTCACGGCCGAGCGCGACCAGGGCGGGCAGCAGCAGGGTACGCACCGCACTGGGGTACGCGCCGATGCGTACCGTGCCGGAGAGCCCGCCCCGCGCGGCGGCGAGGGTCGCGTCGGCCGCCTCCAGCGCGGCGAGGACGACCTCGGCGTGCCGGACCAGCGCCTCCCCGGTCGGGGTCAGGGTGACCCGCCGGCCGGCCCGTTCCAGGAGCGCGACACCGGCCTCGCGTTGCAGCGCGGCGAGTTGCTGGGAGACGGCGGACGGCGTGTAGGTGTGCGCCTCCGCCACGGCGGCGATGGTGCCGAGGTGGGACAGGTCCCGCAGCAGGCGGAGCCGGCGAACGTCAAGCATCAGTTCAGCTTACGTATTCGGTGAGCAATCGGAATTGGTGCTTCATCTTCTGCTGTCGGAGGCTGGCAGCATGACACCTGCCGGGCTCTACGTACCCATGATCACGCCGTTCGACGGGAACGGCGCCGTCGCCCTCGACGCACTGCGCACTATCGCCCACGAGGTGCTGGCGGCCGGTGCGGTCGGTCTGGTCGCCCTCGGCACCACCGCCGAGCCGCACGCCCTCAGCGCCGTCGAGCAGCGGATGGTCGTCGACGCCGTCGCCGCGGCCTGCCGCGGGCACCGGGCCGGTCTCCTGGTCGGCGCGCACACCGCGCCGGAGCTGCGGGCCCTCGCCGAGCGACCCGAGGTCACGGCGGCGCTCTGCCTGGTCCCGCCGTTTCTCCGCCCCGGCGAGGAGGCGGTACTCGCGCACTACGCCCGGTTGGCCGAGGAGTCCCCCGTGCCGCTCATCGCGTACCACGTTCCGTACCGCACCGGGCAGCAGCTCGGCGTCGGCACGCTGCGCCGCCTCGCCGGGCTGCCCGGCCTGGTGGGCGTCAAGCACCGCCGACTACGCCGAGCTGGTCTCGGCCTGGCGGTCCGGCGACGTCGCCCGGGCCCGGCCGCTCGGCCACCGGCTCGCCGCCCTCTCGGCCGCGCTGTTCGCCGAGCCCAACCCCGCCGTGATCAAGGCGGTGCTGCACGCCCGGGGGCGGATTCCGACGCCGCTCGTCCGTCCTCCGCTGCTGCCCGCCACGTCGACCGCCACCGCCCGGGCGCTTACCTGCCTGGCCGGGGTGGCGGCGGTACCGGTGTGAGGGGCGTCCGACGAATCTCAGCGAAAAATCTCCCGGCGGCATGTCGAGAAGCCGGGTCGGGCTCCGTCCTCGTTGCGAACGCGGCCACAATGGCCCCGTACCTGACAAGGAGCATCCGATGGCCAAGTACCTGCTGCTCAAGCACTACCGTGGCGGCCCGACCCCGCTGCACGACGTGCCGATGGACCAGTGGACGCCCGAGGAGATCTCGGCCCACGTGCAGTACATGCGCGACTTCGCGGCTCGGCTCGAAGACACCGGCGAGTTCGTCGAGGGTCAGGCGCTCTCCCCGGAGGGAACGTTCGTCCGCTACGACGGCGAGGGACGACCGCCGGTCACCGACGGCCCGTTCGCCGAGACCAAGGATCTGATCGCCGGCTGGATGGTGATCGACGTCGAGACGTACGACAGGGCGCTGGAACTGGCCGGCGAGCTGTCCGCGGCACCGGGTGCCGGCGGTAAGCCGCTGCACGAGTGGCTCGAGGTGCGGCCGTTCCTGACCGAGCCGCCGACCATCTCGGAGTGACGCACGGTGGATGAGTCCGTCCTGCGGACCCTTACCCCCGCCGTGATCGGCATCCTCGTCCGTCGCGGAGTCGACTTCGCGACGGCCGAGGATGCCGTGCAGGACGCGCTGGTCGAGGCCGTCCGGGCATGGCCGACCGACCCGCCCCGCGACCCCAGGGGCTGGCTGGTCGCCGTGTCCTGGCGCAAGTTCCTCGACGCGGCTCGCGCGGACACCTCGCGGCGACGGCGCGAGGCCCTGGCGGAGGTGGCGCCCACGGCCGGGCCGGGCGAACCGGTGGACGACACGCTCGCGCTGTACTTCCTGTGCGCGCATCCGTCGTTGACCCCGGCCTCGGCCGTGGCGCTGACGCTGCGGGCGGTGGGCGGGCTGACCACACGCCAGATCGCCCGGGCATACCTGGTGCCGGAGACGACCATGGCGCAGCGGATCAGCCGGGCCAAGCGGACCGTCACCGGAGTCCGATTCAACCAGCCCGGAGACGTCGCCACCGTGCTGCGCGTGCTCTACCTGGTCTTCAACGAGGGCTACTCCGGCGATGTCGACCTCGCCGCCGAGGCGATCCGACTCACCCGCCAACTGGCGGCCAGGATCCGGCACGAGGAGGTGGCCGGCCTGCTCGCGCTCATGCTGCTCCATCACGCCCGTCGCACGGCACGGACCACCGCCGGCGGCCGCCTGGTGCCGCTGGCCGAACAGGACCGCAGTCTCTGGGACACCCGCCTGATCGCCGAGGGTGTGCAGGTGCTCCAGAACGCCCTGGCCCGCGAGCGTCTGGGCGAATTCCAGGCGCAGGCCGCCATCGCCGCGCTGCACGCCGACGCCCGCACGGCCGAGGAGACCGACTGGGTGCAGATCGTCGAGTGGTACGACGAACTGGTGCGCTTCACCGACAGCCCGGTGGCCCGCCTCAACCGGGCCGTCGCGGTCGGCGAGGCCGACGGACCACGGGCCGGCCTGGCCGCCCTGGCGGATCTCGACCCCGCCCTGCCCCGGTACGCCGCTGTCGCCGCCTACCTGCACGAGCGTGACGGCGACCTGGCGACCGCGGCGCGGCTCTACGCGAAGGCCGCCCGATCGGCACCCAGCCTTCCCGAAATCGACCATCTCACCCGGCAGGCCGCCCGACTCAACGCGCTGCTGCGCGATTGATCGGTTTCGGCCGCCGTGGCCGCATCACCTGCAAAGGAGACCAGTATGGCGATCCAGCGGTTGGACAACGTCCTCATCGTGGTCCACGACCTTGACAGGGTCATCTCGTTCTTCGTCGAACTCGGCATGGAGTTGGAGGGCAGGGCACCGATCGAGGGGCGCTGGGTGGAACGCGTCATCGGCATCGACGACGTCCGGCAGGACGTCGCGATGCTCCGGACCCCCGACGGCCACGGCCGCATCGAACTGGCGACGTTCCACACGCCGAAGGCGATCACCCCCGAGCCGCAGGAGGCGCCGGCCAACACCCTGGGCATCCGGCGCATCATGTTCGCCGTCGACGACATCGAGGACGTCGTCGCCCGCCTACGCGCCCACGGGGCCGACCTGGTCGGCGAGGTGGCGCAGTACGAGAACAGCTACCGGCTCTGCTATGTACGCGGCCCCGAGGGCATCGTCGTCGGCCTGGCTCAACAGCTCGACTGACGGCCGCCAATCGACTCAGGGCAGTGGGACCACGTAGGAGTCGACGCGGGCGATCAGTCCGTCGCGGAAGGTGAACAGGTCGTTGAAGGCGAACCGGAACGGTCCGTGCCCGACGCTTGTCCCCCACCCCTCGCCGGTGGTGACGACCACCGGGCCGTCCTCCTACACGCGCTGGAGGGTGGCGAGGATTCGCCGGTGGTCGCTCGTCCGGAAGCCGTCGAGGTAATCCGCGACGAGGTCGCGCTGGCTCCGCTGCGTCATGATGTGCTCCGTCCTCGGGTGGATGATGTGCTCCGGCCTGTGGTGGCGTCGGGTTGTTGCAGGTGTGCCGCCAACGCGTCGAGGGCTCGGCGCGGCAGCGGCGCGGCAGCGAGAAGACCGCGCTGACCCTCGCCGCCTCGTGATCCATCGCACCGATCGGGTCGTCGGGCGAACACTGCTGGCCGACCGGATGTCCACAGCGGCGCGGAGCGGCCGACCTCTGGTCGTCGCCACGACCGTGCCTGCGGTGCTCGGCGACGGGGTGCGAACGCGGCTGGCCGCACTCGCACGGGGCGCCGGGCCAGGTCGCGAATTGCCGGACGAGTCGCTGGTCTCCCGGGCCCTCGTTCGTCGTCTCTTGTCCGAATGGATGGCGATCCCGGTGGTCGACGTGCAGGTCGAGACCAGCCCCGGGGGACGCCCGCGCGTGGTCTCACCCAGCAGCCGCGGACCGTCCTTCAACGCGACGCACAGTGGTCGCGTCGTGGGGGTGGCACTCGCGGAGTCCGGCGCGATCGGCATCGACATCGAGGAAGTGCGGTCCTTCGATCGGCGGCTGCTGGAGAGGGTCTTCTCGCCGGAGGACGTGGAACGCGTCATGGCGATCGGCACCAGGACCGCCCGCAACAGTGAGTTTGCCCGGTTGTGGACGATCGCGGAGACGTGCGCCAAGGCGACCGGCGACGGGCTCCGACTCTTGCTGCGTCGGTGGCAGCACATCGGCGGCACCGACCGGGGGGTCTGGACCGGCGGACCGCTGACGTGGGCCTCCGCGCAGGTGTTGGACGGCCATGCCTGTGCCATGTTTCAGCGCGGAATCGGATCGCCAAGATGACCTTCCGTTTTCCGGGCTTCTGCGAGAAGGACTCACCGACTGTCGTGCGGGTCCGCCACGCGGGCGTCGGCGACGTATCCGTCGGTACGGGGGTGCTTCTGGCGGAGGCGAGGCAGGACGGGACCAAGGTCTGCAGCGCGGAGCTTCACGCGGAGAGGGTCGATCCGGGCGCGCCGGACCCGGAGACGGTCGTACCCTCCTACGACGATTGTGGTGCCCCGGCCCTGCGGGCCGAACGCCGGCTGGTGCACAAGTTGTCCGCCTCGAACGTGCTCGTGACCCCACTATGGACCCGGCCGGTCGGCACGCCGGTGATCGGCTTCGGAGCGGACATGCCGGTGCCGTCTGCTGACCTGAGGAGACGCATCGCGCCCACCACACTGCTCGTGGAGGGGGTGCGGCAGCTGATCATCATGGCCGGACATGCGATCAACAGGATTCCGCTGGACTGGCAGTACGTCATCACCTCGCTTCGGGTGCAGCTCTCCGAGTCCGTTGTCTGGGCGCAGCCTGTCTCGCTGCGATCCCACGGGCAGGGGTGCAATCCGCGTGTCCGTGGTTTCGAGGTCGAGGCGTGGTCCGGCGAGCGGTGCATCGGACGGATCGACGTTCGCGGCCGGGCGCTGGCACCAGCCGTCTATCGCCGACTCCGGAACCTCGACGCGGCATCGACCCTGTCGAGCTCGGCATGAGGTTTGTCGCCCGGCGGTTTCCGGTGCTCATGTTCGCCGCCGGTCAGGTGATCCTGGGTGTCGCGCTGGTGCGTGAGGTCGCCGCCTGGAGCGGGCCACGTTCGGCGGTCGCGTTGGTGCTGATCGCGATCTACGAGGGTTGGATGCTGCTGGAGGCGCGGATCACCGTCCGCACGGCCGTCGACCATACCTCAGCTGCAGACCGGGGCAGCGAGCAGATGTACGGTCTCGCGCGGCTCGTCACTGCGCTGGCGGCTCTCCACCTGCACTCGGTGTGGGACCGGTGGGATCCCCTCTTGCTGCTGGCGCCAGTGCTGCTGATGGCTGGCGTCTGGCTGCGACTGGCGGCGATCCGCTCGCTCGGCCGGTTCTATTCGCATCGCGTGCGGACCGTGGAGGGGCACCAGATCGTGCGAACCGGCCCGTATCGGCCGTTACGGCATCCTGCCTATACCGGGATGATTCTCTCCCACGTCGGTTTGGTTTTCTTCTATCTCAACCCGATCAGCGCTCTGTCGTTGCTGTTGCTGTTCATACCGGCGATCCTGCGTCGGATCAGGGTGGAGGAGGATCTTATGTTCACCATCCCCGGGTACGCGGAGTTCGCGGCCGGCCGCAAGCGGCTCGTCCCATTCCTGTGGTGACGGAGTCCGCTACCCGCATCGCGGTGCTGGGCGCTACGGGTTTCACCGGTGGCGCTTTCCTGCGACACATTGGTCGTCGATACCCGACCTGACGCGTGTCCGCTCTGGTTCGGCGGGAGCCGACCTGGGACGAAGATGTGGCCTATCAGGTAGCGTCGGCGATGGCCTCGCATCGCAAGGACGAGCGTCTGCGTCAGCTCACCGACTCGCTGCGGAAGCAGTGGCGGGTCGACGTGAATGAGTCGCGGGTCGCGGAACTTATTGAAGCGGAGGAGATGTCATGACTGTCGCTGCCGTTGTCGGCGCGGTGCTGGTGCTGTTCATCGCGGCGGTAGCGATCGTCTATCTGAGTCCTCGGCGCGCTACGTCGGGCGCACTGGGGCGGTCGTTGCGACTGCTCGCGCTCGGGGTGACGCTGGGGATCGTCGTTGCCGTGCTGCCCGACATACTGTCGGACAGCGGTGCCGCGGCTGGCTATCTGCTGGGCGTGCCGACGGTCGCGGCTTTGTTGCCCCTCGCTGCGGATCTGGCAGGTCGCGTGGTGGGTGTCACGACGGTGCTGGCGGCGATGGTGATGTTTGCCTGGGGGCTGCTGCTCGGCCTCGGCGATGGTGTCTATTTCGTGGTTCCGGCTCTGGTCCTCGGCGCGGCTGCTGTCGCGTCGATCACGCCACGGCGTGGGGTGTCCGTATCGGATCGCCGGGACCGGACTGCGGACGCGTGACGGGCTACCCGGCCGGCCCCGCGGCCGGCCGGGAACTCCCACCGGTGTCTAAGGGGTCGCGCAGATTGGTGGTGATCATCGGCGGCGGGTGGGGCGAGTGTCCCACCGGTAGGTGGTCCATGCTCGCCTGATCAGGCTACGGACGGTAATGATCGCGTCGGCGAGGTCGAAGAACGCGTCGATGACCTTCTCGGTTCGTTCGTAGCAGCGTTGCAGTCGGTTGAACGCGTTGTGCCAGCTGTTCGTCCGTTCGACATGCCATCGTTGGCCCGCCTGGATGGGCGCCTTGTCGCCCTTGTGGGCGATCTTGCCGGTCAGGCCGCGTTCGGCCAGCAGCGTGCGGGTGACCGCGGAGTCGTATCCGGCGTCAAGGTGCACCGTGATGGCCTCGGGGAGTGGGCCCAGGTCGTCAAGCCGGTCGAGGGTGGGGGCCAACAGCGGTGAGTCGTGTCGGTTCGCGCCGGCCAGGACCCGGCCAAGCGTTCAGGCACGCCCGTCCAGCCTCGCCATTCTGCGCGGGCTCTAAGTCGAAGGCGATGCGCAGCAGGGTGTTGAAGCGCTCGGCGTACGCCCGCGTGCCCGCCACCATCGCCCGCTCGTGCTCCGCGTACACCTTTGCGGGGGCCGCGGCGATTGTGGCGGTCCCTGGCACTTCGGCTGGCGGCGTTGTCGGCCATACAACACCGGCCTGGCCTCCTCCTCCGCCTTACCACCCTCGACCGGGACCCCCTCGTCGCCACCGCCCTGTTGCCGCCGCTCTTGTGCCGTAGGCGTCGACGAGATCCGGCACCGGGCTGCTACGTCCGGAACTCAGTCGAACCCCGCCCCGTGCAGTTGCTCGGGCGGGGCGAAGGGACGAACTCGCACGCCGCTGAGGCCAGGTCGACCACGGAGTCGATCGGCTCGACCGCCTTGGCGTTGGACGGACGGTAGAACCTGGGATCTCGTCATCAGCGAAGGCGGTCCAACTCGGCGCGGTACATCTCTTGCATGCGCTCGTTGTGCCGGACCAACAGCTCGATCTCCTCGACGGAGTAGCCCTCGACGAGCCGTTCCGCCTGTGCGGCGAACCGTTCGTACGGTCGTCCTAGCTCGGCGGTCCGCTCGGGCCGCAGGGTGACGATCACGCGCCGCCGGTCGGCCGGATCCCGCTCGGCCGTCACGTAACCAGCCTGCTGGAGTCGGCGGAGCATGCTGGTCACCGCCCCGGTGGTGAGATTGGTCCGCTCGGCGACCTGCCCCGCGCTGGCGGAACCGACGTCCGCCAGATAGTCCAGGCATTCCAGGTCGCTGACGGTGAGGCCGAGCCGCTCCGCGATGGCGTAGCGGAACACCATGGACAGCCGCGAGGTCTCCCGTCCGGCGCGCATCAGGTCGGCGATCGCGCAGGCACGGGCCGGCTTGGCAGACATGTCCGCCATCATGCCTCGGGCACGGTGACCGGGTGCAGCCGAGGTAACAGGCGGGTCAGCACCCAGTGGGGTGCGGCCGCGCGCCCGGTGAGGCGGCGCATCAGCCGGGCGGCGGTGTCGACGGCGCGGAAGGCGTAGGGCGCCATCTCGCTCTGGTAGCTGGCGATCGCCTTCTCCACCGGCGTGCCGCTCGCTCGGGCCTCGACCAGCCTGCGACCGAGCAGCGCGGCGTCGCGGAGCGCCGTGTTGCCGCCGTGGGCGCCGAACGGCGGCATGGCGTGCACGGCGTCACCCATCATCGTCGCCCGGGGGACCGCCCATCGGTGTGGGCGCTGGCCGGTGGTGAAGAAGTTGAGCACCGTGGCGTCGACCTCGGCGGTGTCGACCAGCCGTCGGATGAGCGGGTGGAAGTCAGTACTCAGCCGGGCCGCCAGTTTCCACTGCGCCAGCAGGTGTCCGCGTACGTCGATGGGCACCTCCTCCTGGGGGAGCAGCAGCGCCCACATGACGTAGTCGTCGCCGGTGGGCGCATAGCTGCCCGGGGCCAGGCGCGCGAACGCCTCCTGCGGGCGCTCGCCGAAGCGCATGGAGGTGAAGAAGAAGGCGCGGCCCGGCCGGTCGGCGATGGCCAGGACCCCACTGGCACGCAGTGCGTCCGGGATGAGGTTCTCACCGTGGCGCCACAGGGGCGACCGGCCGTAGATGCCCACCATTCCGGTGTTCGCCGGGTCCGCGTCCGGCATGAGCTGCGTGCGCAGTGCCGACCCGACGCCGTCCGCGCCCACGACGACGGTCGCTGCGGCGGACCCGCCGTCGGCGAACCGCAGTAGCAGCCGCGCCGGGTCGTCGCTGTCCACCGCGACCGCGGCCTTTCCGTAGTGGATGCGCCCGTCCAGGATCGAGGCGAGCCCTTCGGCCGCCTGGGCCGTGCGAAGCTCAGCGGGCAGTCGGCGTTGGTGCACGGTCAGCTCGGTGCCGCCGGCAGCGGGGTGGAGACTGACGGTGGTCCGCAGCCCGGTCAGCGGCTCGTCGAACACGAGCTCGTGCGGTGACGCTAACGTAGACGAAGCGGAGCCGACGGGTGGTCGGTCGGCGTGTGGCCGGACGGGACGGACGTCGACGCGACGGAGTGGGGCGGATGGTCGAGCGGGAGATCCTGACGGGCGGCGGCGTCAACGAGGTCGTTCGGATCGGCGACACGGTGCGTCGACCTGCCGGACCCTGGTCCGCTCGGGTCCACGAACTGCTGCGGCATCTCGCCGCCCAGGGCTTCACCGCGGCACCCCGGGTACGCGACACGAGCGAGCCCGGCTTCGAGATCCTCGATTTCCTGCCGGGCGAGGTGTCGAACTATCCGCCCACCCCCGCGGCGGCCTCGGTCGAGGCGTTGGAGAGTGCCGCCGCGCTGCTGCGGGCGTATCACGACGCGACCGCCGAGTACGCGCGGCAAGCACCCGGCGACGGCTGGCAGGTGCCGGCGACCGAACCGGTCGAGGTCATCTGTCACGGTGACTACGCGCCACACAACTGCGTGCTCGACGGCAACCGCGTCGTGGGCATCATCGACTTCGACCACGCCCAGCCCGGGCCCCGGATCTGGGATGTCGCCTACGCGGCCTACCGGTGGGTGCCAATGACCGCGCCGGGGAACACGGACGGCTTCGGAACCACCGAGGAACAGGCCGCTCGGCTCCGGACGTTCTGCGACCACTACGGGCTGGACGACAGCGCCCGATCCGACCTGGTCGATGTCACCGTAGCCCGGCTGCACGCACTCGTCGACTTCATGCACGCCCAGGCAGCCGCCGGCAACGCCGCCTTCGCCGGTCACCTCACGGACGGGCATCACATCCAGTATCTCAACGACGCGGAGTACGTACGCGCGAACCGCGTGGTCTTCGAACGCGCCCTCCACCACTGAGCCCGCCCTGTACGGTCGTGACATGCGGTCACGCCGCCGGCAGCTCGCCGGGCAGTCGTGGACCGTCAAGCCGGGGCGCCGACCGCTTGTCGTAGGCGTCCTGCGATGCAGACACGTCGCCGAGGTGCTCGATCGACCATTGCTGAAGTGCACGCAGCGGCCCCAGCAGTGTCTGGCCGGCCTCGGTGAGCGCGTACTCGACGCGGACCGGCACCTCCGGGTGGACCGTACGGCGTACAAGGCCGTCGCGTTCCAGCCCTCGCAGGGTCTGGGTCAACATCTTCTGCGAGACGCCCTCGATGCGCCGCCGAAGCTCGGAGAAGCGGGCGTCACCATCGCCAAGGACGCTGACGATCAGGACGGTCCACCGGTCGCCGATGCGGTCGAGGATGCGCCGGGTCGGACAGTCGGCGTGATATGGGTCGCCGAGGAAGGCCGCAGCCTGCGTGGTTACCAAAAAGTGCCTTCTTTCCGATAGAGATCTGGTCTCCTATCGTAACCAGAGATGCCCGATCACGGGGTCCCGCAAATTCAGCACGAAGGGCAACTTCATGTCTCGCATAACCGTCCTCGGCGGTACCGGCTACGCCGGATCGGCGATCGTCGCCGAAGCCGCCGCTCGCGGTCACGAGGTCACCGCGTTCAATCGGTCAGTTCCGGCCGAACCCACCCCGGGCGTCACGTACGTCTCGGGCGACATCACCGACGAGGCGGCGGTCACTTCGGTCATCTCCGGTGCCGACGTTGTGGTTGGGGCGCTTGCGCCGCGTGGTCCGCTAGCCGCCCCCTTCCGCGACGTGTACGCCATGATCGCGCGTATCGCCGACGCCGAGCGGATCCCGCTGTACGTCGTCGGGGGCTTCTCGTCGCTACGCCCGGCCGCCGGCTCGCCGCGCTTCGTGACCAACCTGAACGACGCCCCCGCCGAGTACCACAACGAGCTCGTCACCATGTCGGCGTTGGTCACCGACGACCTTCCGGCCACGCCGAAGACGCTCGACTGGGTGTTCGTGAGCCCGGCGAGCAGCTTCGGCGCGCACGTGCCAGGCGAGCGGCTGGGCACGTACCGGGTCGGTGACGACGTCGCTGTTCAGCCCGAGGACGGCGGAGCGATCTCCGGCCCGGACTATGCGCTCGGATTCGTCGATTTGATCGAGCAGCGCAAGCACCATCGGGCTCACCTCAACCTCGCGTACTGAGCCGCGTGTTCAGGGGCAGGGACTCGGTCGCGTGCCTGGCGGGCATGTGAGCTTAGCCATCAGGCCACGAGGTTTCCGTCCCCGGAGCCCTGGTCGGCGAGCGCTTGGGCGTAGCAGCGGTCGGCATGCTGCTGAGTGCCGTCGTCGACGACCGACAGCGCCGCATCCGTGCGGATGCGGCGCTGTTTCGTGCGATCGGCTAGCTGATCTTCTTGCGGTAGACCGCTGTCGCGCCGAGGTAGGCGACCACGAGCAGCCCAACGCACCAGCCGAGGGCGATCCAGAGGTCGTTGCCGACGGGTTCCTGGGCGAACAGCGCGCGAAGAGTGTTCACGATGGACGTGACGGGCTGGTTCTCGGCGAACCAGGCGACCGGGCCGGGCATCGAGTCGGTGGGGACGAACGCCGAGCTGATGAAGGGCAGGAAGATCAGCGGGTAGCTGAAGCCGCTCGCGCCGTCGATGGTCTTGGCGGTCAGGCCCGGCACCACGGCGATCCAGCTGAGGGCGAGGGTGAACAGGATCAGGATGCCGGCGGCGGCCAGCCAGTCGAGCAGGGATGCGCTGGTGCGGAACCCCATGATCAGGGCCACGCCGATGACGATCACGAGCGAGGTCAGGTTGGCGATGAGCGAGGTCAGGACATGCGCCCAGAGCACGGAGGGACGCGAGATCGGCATCGACTGGAAGCGCTCGAAGATGCCGCCCTGCATGTCCAGGAACAGGCGGTACGCGGTGTAGGCGATACCGGAGGCGATGGTGATGAGCAGGATGCCCGGCAGCATGTAGTTGATGTACGACTCACCGGTGCCGGCGTTGATGGCTCCACCCAGCACGTACACGAAGAGCAGCAGCAGCGCGATCGGGGTGATCGCCGTGGTGATGATGGTGTCCGGGCTGCGGAGGATGTGACGCAGGGAGCGGCCGGTGAGGGTTCCGGTGTCGCTGAGAGCGTGCGCGGTCATCGGGTTTCCTCTCCTGCGGGCGTGGCCGGCTGGTCGGCGGCGTCACTGGTCTCGCCAACGAGGGCGAGGAAGACGTCCTCGAGGCTCGGCTGCTTCTCGATGTACTCGACCTTGGCGGCCGGGAGAAGTTGCTTCAGCTCGGCGAGAGTGCCGTTCTGGATGATCGTGCCCTTGTGCAGGATCGCGATCCGGTCGGCGAGCTGCTCGGCCTCGTCGAGGTACTGAGTGGTCAGCAGGATGGTCGTGCCACCTTCGGCGAGTTGCTTGACCGTCTGCCAGACCTCGATGCGGGCCTGCGGGTCGAGGCCGGTGGTCGGCTCGTCGAGGAAGACGACCGGCGGGTTGCCGACCAGGCTCATCGCGATGTCGAGCCGCCGTCGCATGCCGCCGGAGTACGTGCCCGCCTTGCGGTTGCCGGCATCGGTGAGCGAGAAGCGGGCGAGCAGATCGTCGGCGATCGTGCCCGGGTCCTTCAGGTGGCGGAGCTTCGCGACCAGGATCAGATTCTCCCGGCCGGTGAGCACCTCGTCGACCGCGGCGAACTGGCCGGTCAGGCTGATCGACCTGCGTACGTCGGCCGGAGCCGAGGCGACGTCGAAGCCGTGGACGGTCGCGCTGCCGCTGTCCGCCTTCAGCAACGTCGACAGGATCCGCACCAGCGTGGTCTTTCCGGCACCGTTCGAGCCGAGCAGCGCGAAGATGCTCCCGGCCGCCACGTCGAAGTCGACGCCTCGCAGCACGTGCAGGTCCTGGTAGGACTTGGTGACGGCCCGCACTCTGATCGCGGGTTCACGCGTCGCGGTGGTCACGCTTTGTCCTCCTGCCCGTTGTTGTCGTCGGCGGCGTCGATCGCCTTACGGAGACGCTCGCGCTCCTTGTCGATCCACTGCCGGCTGGCGTACGCCTGCAGGAAGGTCTCGGCGAACTCCACCGGATCGTCACCGACGACGGCGCGGACCGGCGTTCCGTCGGCGACCGCACGCTCCCAGAGGTCGACGAAGTCGCCGAGCATGGTGATGAGCATGTCGCCGTCGGGGATCCCGCCCTGGTACATGAAGTACCGGTGCAGAGCCTTGGCCGAGCCGCGATAGGGCTCCGGCAGGGCCTCGATCCGGGCCATGTGGTGCTTGTACTGCTTCTTCTGCTCAAGCGATCCGACAAGCGTCTCGATCCACTTCGCGGCCATGCTCATACTCCCCGGTCGTCTTGGTTGCCGTTGTGACGGAGTTGCTCGATGCGATCCGCGAGGACGCTCCAGGTCCTCCAGAACTCGGCGAGTTGGTCCCGCCCCTTCGCGTTGAGCGAATACACCTTCCGCGGGGGCCCCTTCTCGGAGGGCACCTTCTCCACGTCCACGAACCCCCGTTGCTCCACGCGGACGAGCAGTGCGTAGATGGTGCCTTCCGCGATGTCCGAGAACCCGCGGTCGCGCAGCCACGCGGTGATCTCGTAGCCGTACGCGGACCTGCGGGCCAGGATCGCCAGGACGATGCCTTCGAGGGTGCCCTTCAGCATCTCGGTCATCTGGTTGCCCATGCCTTCATCCCCTCCCTACCAAGCGACGCTGACTACTGGTAGACAGTATCGCTAAGTACCAGTAGATAGCAACACTGAATACCGAGGAATTCAGCACGCGCCACGGCGGACGCAAGGGCCTGAGAGCCAGCTCCGGGAAGTCCCGTCGTCCGGCCGCGATGCCGACCGGCCCACGCCGGAGGCGGGTTCCCGTTCGGCGCGGGTCGAGTGCGGCGTGTCCGTGGGGTGCAGTTGCCGCTGATGGGAAACGGTTCCCGCAAGAGCGGGGAGACGAGCTCAGCGATGGGCGACGGCGTGCGCGGTGCGCGGGTGCGGTGCGCTCGGATCGGGGACGCTGACCTCCCTGGTCTGGGCCGACGTCACCGGCGCTCCTCGGCAGGTCGAGCTCACCACCGGGGCGTCGCCGAGTCGCTGCCCGGCAGAGATGATCGCTTCATGGTCCGGTCGCGAACGCCCCCTCCCACGCCGACGGCGCCCTGTCCTTCACGACGCGAGGGGCGCGTGGGAGCACCATGGGCGCCACGTTGACGCAGGTGTCGCTGTCGCTGCGACCGTCTACCGGTCCCGTTGGACGGAGACCCACATGCGGTTCTACGTAGTCGGCTGGGCCGTCAGCCTGCGGGCGATGACCGCCGCGATCCCCGCAGGGCCCGGCTGGCTGGCGGCCCTCCTCGCGGGGCGGGTCGGGTGGACCGGCCCGCGCTCGCCCGCCCAGCCGTGTTGCGTGTCCGATCGCGCCCGGCTCTGCGATGTGCGGGCCGGATCAGCGGCTCGCCCAACCACGGTGCGTTCGGCGCGGTGTTGGCGTTGCCGTTCGGCGTGCCGGCGCAGGATTCGTACGGCATGCCGGTCAAGGGCGATGGTGCGGCGGCTGGTGGCGGACTTTGGTGGGCCTTCGTGGACGTCGTAGCCGGCGGTGGTGCGTGGCAGCTGGCTTCGCCCTCACCAGCTACGCCGGGCGCCGCTTCCACCGGAGAACAGCACGGCCGCTTTCGCGGCCGTGCTGTTCTCCGGGGTCGTGACAGCCCTGACCGGGTTGTCGCCGCCCGTGCTGGCGGTGTCGTACGCAGTCGGAGCCGTGGCGCTGGTGACGGTTGCGGAGACCGCTCGCCGCCGCGGTGCCCGCATTGCTGCCGATGTCCGGGAGGGTGCGGATCGCCGCTGATCGCGGGGGCGCCACGGGCCCGATCAGTTGATCGTCGGATCGGGAGTGGCTGCGCCGATGCGTGGCGGTGTGCTGGTGCCATGGACGCGTTTGGCGTGGGCGGCGTACAGCCGTGGTCCGACGAGCGGCATCAGCAGCCTGGCCGGTAGCGGCGCTTCCGTCAGCACCGCCCTGACCACCTGCGGATCCCCTTCGTACATGACCATGCCGAAAATGAGCGGTAGGTGTTTCTTCGGTGTGTTGCGCATACCGTGTTCGCCAAGTTCCGCCCATTCGGCGGCGGTAATGTGCTGCTCGGCCAACGGCAGGATCTGCTTCTCTTCGAGGGCCATGTGCTCGACGAGTTGGTCGCGGAGGGTCTCGAAGGCGACAGCGAGTTCGTCGCCTCCCTGCCCGGTGGCGCGCCAGCGGGGCAGCAGCCGTTCGATCACCGCGTGGGCGTGCTCGATCGCGAGATGTTGTGCCTCCATCTCGGCGACGATGGTGTCGACATGACCGCTGGCACGCTGGCGCAGCCGCGGCCACAGCGAGACGTCCTCACCCTGGTGATGGGTGTGCAGGACGTGGCAGACGAGCTCGGCGTGCGCTCCTACGACCTCGGCGCGTTTTGTGTCGCCCGGCACGACGTCACGGACCAGGCGCGGCAGAAGGGCGAATTCGCGGCGCATCATGGTGTGGGCCATGAACATGTCGCGGACATCGGCCATGGCTTCGGACTGCTTGCGGTTCACGGTGTCCTTTCCAACCTGCAAATGAGCATGGACCACCCGATGATGCCCGGCTCCGCTTGTGATCTTCTTGGAGTCCACCACCCGGAGCTCCTGCGCGGCACCGGTGGGCTGGCGGCGGCCGACTCAGGTCAGGCTTTCAGGGCATTGTTCGCCTCCAGGAGCCAGTGCGACACGCTCCACTGCCGGGCGACGGTGGCGGCAAGGGCGAAGCATCGACGCGCCTCGGCCTCACGGCCCAGTAGACGGTGAAGTTCCCCGAGTGTCTGCGCGACCGGACGCACTGCGAGGGAGGTGGTGCAGATCCCGGCGACCTGGTGACGCAGCGGCGTCAGCGGGTCGATTACCGCCTGCGCGAGATCCTGGCGCTGTAGTGCGACGACGGCCATGCCTCGCACCGACAGCAGCGTCGATCGGAAGTAGTCCGGACGGCAGGGATACCGACCGATCGGAATCTTCTGTGCCTCGTCCAACCGGCCGCTGGCTGTCAGTGCCAGCGCGAGCAGATCATCCACGATCGGGCCGAGCTTTTCGCGCGCGCGTCGGGAGGCTGCCAGATGTTCGGTGAGACGTCCCTGGTTGATCAACAGGGTCGCGGTCGCGAAGTAGTGGAAGGCTTCGGCATGCACGGAGCCCTGGCGACGCATTCGGGCGGCGGCGTCGTCGTAGTAACGGTGCGCCGCAGCGAAGTCACCGGCGAGATGGGCGAGGAGCCCCAGCGAGCCCAGGTGGATGACCTGGGCCTCGTTGAGGTGATAGATGCGGGCCATCTCGCCCTGTCGCGAGACGCTGTCGCGGACCTGACGTGGGTCGTTCATCGTGGCGCCGGACTGGCCGATCACCTGCTCGGCGAACCACCGGAAGGCGACCATTTCGTGCTCGTCGGCGAGCCGGGTGAGGTCGTGGGCGAGGCCCTGGCGCTGCGGGGCCGCCGACTCGTACGGCAGGGTGCGGATTCGGGCGACCAGCCCGAGGGCGCGTAGTTCGGGATCCCCCAGGTGGCGCGAGATAGCCAGGGCCTGCCTGCCGGCCCGGGGACCACGTGAATCCGCCTCGCCGTCAAGCTCTGTGGTCAATGCCTCAAGGAGTCGGCATCGATCGGCGAGGTCCAGATCGTCACGGCGCAGCAGGCGGGCGAGCAGATCGACGACCGGGCGGTCGAGCATGCCGTATGGGTGGGTCAGCCAGGTGGTTGGCACCGTCCACGTGCGGAAGGCCGCGACAAGGAGATCGTCTCGACCAGCGGTCATGCCGATGTCGATCGCCCGCGCGCGGGTCTGCTGGGCCGCCGCTAACGCACCGGCCCGGGCCTGGGCGCGCAGCAGCCGTCCCAGCAGGTCGACTTTGACCGCCTCCCGGTCTCCGGGCAGGGCATCGGCGGCCTCGACGGCCTTGGTGAGCAGGCTGGCGGCCGTGTCGTAGGCGTACCGGCGTTCGGCCATCCGCGCGGCGCGGATGGCGTAGTCGACGGCGGCTGGCGCGGCCTCCGCCCGGGCGGCGCGGGCATAGTGATGCGCCAGGGACGAGTAGTCGTCGGGGTACAGCCGGCGGAAGGCGGCGGCTATCCTGCCGTGCATCCCGGTACGACGAAGGTGCGAGATGTCGGCGTAAAGAGTGTCCCGGACCACACCATGGGTGAACCGCACCCGGCCCGGCGCCGGCTCGGTGAGCAGCCCGGCGGCCATGCCGGCCTCCAGCGCTTCGATGACTTCGTACTCTTCGGCTCCGCTGGCTTCGGTGAGTGTCGCCAGGTCGGTCTCTCGGCCTACCACCGCGGCGAGCCGTAGTACCGGCACAGCCGTCCGAGGTAGTCGGGAGATCCGTCGTCGCAGGACGTCGCGTACACCATCGGGAACCTGAAGCGCATCAACCAGGGTGCCCTCTGTGTTGAGCAGTCGCGCCGACTCGCGTACGTAGAACGGGTTGCCGCCGGTGCGTTCCATCAATGCGTCGAGTGTCTCCGAGACGAGGCGTGTTCCGGTCACCGCGCCGACAAGCTGCGCGACCTCAGCCGGTGACAGCCCGTCGAGGTGCACCCGATCGGGCGAGCGACGCGCCAGGGCGGCCATGGTGTCGGCCAGTCGCTCCCGGTTGTCGGTGGGCCGCAGCGTCCCGATGATCAGCAGAGCGATGTCGGTCAACTCGAGAAGGCTGTGCAGCAGAAGCAGTGTCTCGTTGTCGGCACCGTGCAGGTCGTCCAGCATCACGGCAACCGGCTGACGGGCGGCGGCGGTGCGTAGCCAGGCGGCAACGGCCCGATGTAGGTGGAACCGGCCGGCGGCGACATCACCGCCGCTCGGCCTGTTGCGGGGTTGACCGAGTAGCGGGGCGAGTGCGGGAGTGAGATCTCCTGGTGGCGCTGCCTCGGCGAGTTGCCGTAGGGCGTCGACCCAGGCGCTTGACGGTGGTGGATCCTCGACCTCGGGACAGCGCCCGACGGCGACGACCCAGCCCTGGGCGGTCAACTCCGTGCGCAGTTGTTCGAGCAGACTCGTCTTGCCGGCGCCGCCCTCGCCCGTGACGAGTGCGATCTTCGTCTCGCCGGCGCGGGAAGCCGCAGCGCAACGCCTGAGCACGTCCAGTTCCGTCTGGCGACCGATGAAAAGCTCGTTCCGTGTCGTCTGGTCAGCCGGTGGGCACGACGTCGGCTCGACCGATCGCGGGTCACCTGCTCGGGCGACTGCCGGCGGAGTGGGTAGGTTGAGCCGTTGGGTGAGGATGGCGGTTTCCAACTCCGCGATTCCGGGACCTGGATCCAGGCCGCTCTCTTCGACAAGCGTTTTCCGTGCTCGACGAAGTGCGGCGAGGGCGTCAGCCTGCCTGCCGGAAGCCCAGAGTGCCAGGGCCAGCAGTCGCCAGCCTTCCTCACGCAGTGGCGCCTGGCGGGTCAGCACCTCCGCGCCCGCCACGGCTTCGGCTGCGGCACCAGCACGTAGAGTGACGTCAATTAACAGTTCTCGGGCGGCGATGCGCAGCTCCTCCAGCCGGGTCGCCTCCGGCTGCGCCCAGGTGTGCTCGGCGAACTCCGCGAAGGCCGGACCACGCCAGAGGCCAAGGCCGTCGGTCAGCAGCAGACGGGCGCGCTTGGGGTCGGCCGACCTGAGCTCCCGGGCCTCGTCGAGCGTCGCCTCGAACCGGTTGGCATCGACGGCATGCGCGGGCAACCGCAGCGCGTAGCCAGGCGCGAGGGTGAGGAGCACGCGGGAGCGAGCGCCTCGCGGGCGATCGGGTTCCAGCAGGCGACGCAGGTTCGAGATGTACGCATGCAGCGAGGCCACTGCGCTCGGGGGTGCGTCATCTCGCCACAAGCCATAGATCAGACCATCGACGGTGGCGATCTCGCCCCGGGCTGCCAGTAGGTATACGAGCACGGCCCGCTGACGAGGGCCACCGAGCGGTACGACAGAGCCGTTGATGTCGAGTTCTACAGGGCCGAGCACACGCAGCAGCATTACCGTCAATCGTATCCGCAGGCCGTCGTGACCAGGTCGGACCGGGTAACAGGCGATCAAGGAGCCCCGGTCGGTGGCGCGCTGTGCGGAAGAAGCCGATCTACGCTGCGCCCCCTGAAGCCGGGCTGTGCGCCTGGGGTGCCGTCACTGAACGCCTGCGCCTGCCTCCGCGTTTCGGTACCGGACTACATCGGCAGTTGTCGCACATGAACCGCAAACGTGCAGGCCAGGGACGAGATCCAGTCGTTGGGTGGGCCGGAGGTACCACCATGCGGACCACACCGCCACGATCCCCGGTGACCCGCTACCCCTGCCATCACCAAGAGCGATGGCAGATGGGGCCGCGTCGTGACGGACTATTGCGTGCCGCGCCTCGGAGGGTGCCGCTCAGACCGCTCGGCCACAACACTTCTTGTACTTGGCTGTCGATCCGCACCAGCATGGGGAGTTGCGCGGTGGCGGCCACGCGATCGTGTGCTCCTCTGGAATGGTCTCGCTGTAGCGGGCCTTGAGCGTCGGATCGAGGGGAGACTCGCCAACCAGGTCGGCGAACTCGCAGAGGTCGGCGACAGTTGCCGGCACCACCCGGATGGTTGGCACACCGTCGTCTGCCAACTCACGCCACCGGCGCTCCGCAGCCTGACAGTGCTCGTCGTCGGTCATGTCGTATTCCTGCGGCCACCGCCGTCGCGCCTCGGCCCGCTCCTGGCGCTGGAAGATCAGCAGCCGTACCTGCCGTGGCACCCGTCCAGACTTGACGGCGTCCCGCACACCATCCACGTCGACGATCTGCTGCGCCGGCGTGGCCGGAGCCAGCTCATCGGTAACGTCCGACACCAGCCCCAACCGCCGACGGACCTCACGACGGCCGCGAAGCATCACCGACGACATCTGCATCCAACCGTCCGGGCCGTTCAGCGCCTGCAACTCCTCGGCCGACAGGCGGGCCACCGCCCGGTCGTACCAGCGCAACGCACCATGCAGGTCGCCGCGCTCAGCGAGCAGTTCGGCGACCAGCGTGCAATGGCCGTCGCTCGTCGCCGGGTCGTGGGCCAGGCGATCCAGCACGATACGCGCCTCATCGACGTCGCCTTGCTCGAATCGCACCTCGGCGAGCTGCACCATCGCGAAGCAGCCGTCCTCGCCGCCGTCAATGATCAGCCTGCTCAGCAGATCAGCTGCTCGGTCGAGCCGCCCCGCCCGGCGCCATGCGTCGGCAGCCTCGAGCAGGATCTCACCTCGCTCGTCCGGATACTGCTCCACCTCGGCCTCAAGGGCCGCAGCCTCGTCAGCCACGCTCATCGACACGCTGCTCACCGTACTCAATGCCACTGCACCACCAGGACCGGAGGGTCAGGGGCGTCAGGAGCGGTAGACGTCCCTTCGATGATCACTGTCTACAACGGTCACGGTGCGGTTGTCGTCGTCGATGCGGTAGATGATCCGGTAGGTGCCTCGCCGGGCGCTGAACCGATCAGACAACGGCGGCAGCAGGCGCTTCCCGACCCGGTAGGGCTCTCGTACCAACGGCCCGGTCATGAACTCGTACGCGGCGACCGCGACGGCCTCCGGCAACCGTTCGCCGAGCGCTCGACGGACGGTCGGCGTGGTGCGTAGCGTGTACGGATCTTCCGGCAGCCGGGGCGTCACGCGGCCGAGGCGCGACGGGCACGAATGGTCTCCGCAAGCTGGTCGGCGGACACCTCTTCACCTCGGGCCAGTTCCGCGTCGGAGTCGGCCAGCCGTCGCAGGGTGCCCGCATCTCCGAGAACCGCGACAGTTTCCTCCAGACGCTCCAAGTCCTCCACCGAGACCAGCACGGCGGACGGCCGACCATGCACGGTCACGGTCACCCGCTCGTGGTGGTCGTGCACCCGCCCCACCAGCTCAGAAAGCCGGGTCTTCACTTCCCCCAACGGCAGCGTCGTCATGGTCACAAGTATGACCAAAATCTGTCGGAGCGTCCACCGTTCCTCTGGATGCCACGCCGACGGTTCGCATGATGACCACATCCCGCCACGAAGCAGCGGGTCAGGAAGGTGCGTGGGCCGGAGGTACCACATGCGAGCCACACCGCCACGATCGCAGGCGATCCGCTGACCCTGAGTTTGCCCGGCTCGCGGACCTCGGGGCGTGCGCGATGATTCCGAGACGACCCGGCGGAGCGCCGGCCAGGCGCCGTGGCCTGGAACTCGTCGACCTCTCTGGTCGACGAAGAGACAGCCCGGATGACGCCAGGAGCTAGAGCCGTAGAACATTTAGTTCTACACTCGTGTCCATGGAACGCATCGGTGTCCGGGAGTTGAACCAGAACACGAGCCAGGTGTTGGCCCGGGTGAGTGGCGGCGAGACCGTCGAGATCACCGACCGCGGACACCCGATCGCCCGACTTGTTCCGGTAGGCGGCGACAGGTCGATACTGGCCAAGTTGGTAGCGGCAGGGCGAGCCGTCGCCCCCACCGGCGGCGGCTCTGTGCCACTTCCACCGAGACTCGGTGACGAGAACGTGGACGTGGCCGCCTCGCTCGCTGCGATGCGTGACGAGGAGCGCTGGTGATCTATCTAGATTCAGCTGCCGTCGTCAAGCTGGTTCGGCAGGAGATGTGCAGTGCCGACCTTGTCTCCTGGCTCAACAAGCACGACGACGTGCCGCTGGTCTCCTCTGCTCTCGTCGAGGTGGAAGTGCCCAGAGCGCTGCGCCGATCAGCTCCGCAAGCGTTGATCGGAGTGCCGGCCGCCGTCGGACGGCTCTTCCGACTGGAGATCGACGGCACGATCCGCGCGACCGCAGCCGCGTTCGCCGAGCCGACGCTCCGCAGCCTCGACGCCATCCACCTGGCCACCGCCCAGGTGCTGACCAACGAGTCCGGCACGACACTGACCGCCTTCGTCACCTACGACCGGCGGCTGCTCGAACGCGCCAAGGAAGCAGGACTACCGGCAGCAAGTCCCGGCCAGAACTGATCCACAAACCCACCACCCTGGTGCAAGGTCCGGCAGCGCGACCACGACATCGGCTGTGGCCTGCGTTTCCGCGACCTCGTACCCCTCCGTTTGGGTATCCGCTTCGGTGGGCCGGAGGTACCACCATGCGAACCACACCGCCACGATCGCCGGTGACCCACTACCACTAAGTTTGCCCAGCTCACAGGCTTTGGACGGTGCTCGCTACCTCGGCTCGCCGAGGGCGCGGTTGGCCGGACGACTATTCTCGCCGTGCGTGATGTCGTCTGAGGCTCGCGGGGATCAGGCGATCTGCCGGAGGTCGCTGCCGTAGTCAAAGATGATCCGCATACGGGCGCCCAGTGCTCGTGCGTATCGACTGAGGGTCGCCACCTCATTGGCGTCCAGATCGCCGTTCTCGATCTGGCTTACCCGGCCGGGCGTGACCCCCATCAACTCGGCGACCTGCCGCTGGGTGAGACCGAGACGTTTGCGCTCCTCGGCGAGGTGGAAGGCGCTGACCCATGCCTCGGTACGGGCGCGTTCCGCGTGGAGCGCGTCGTCGTCCCCATCGTGCAGCTCGGCGCGGATGTCGTCCCAGTCATGGAAGTCGCTCATCAGCTCTCCCTCCGTTTCCTCTCGCGTATCCGTTGATCATGAGGTTGGCTGCAGTTGTAGATCTTCAAACTGCCGCTAACCTCATGATCAACGAGGTGAGCCCGCTTGAGGTGCTGACCGAGATGGGCTGGATCCCGCACGGCCTGGTCATCGATCAGCTCATGGTCCGATGGCGCCCGGGCTGAGCACCGAATCGCTTCGTCGCGCCACCGCCAAGCCTGAGGCGAACTGGCGGCAGGGCCGTAGCCGGCGGCTTCGCATGCAAGATCATCGTGGGCCGGGCGCGTCGCTGCGCGAACCACACATCACCGTTGCCGGTGATCCACGGCCGGAGAGTTTGACCAGTTCACTGGCTCACTGCGGTGCACGATGAACAGCACAACGGCCACAGCGGCGATTGCCCGCGGCTCAAGCCGCCTCGCCGCGCGGCTCGAAACCTACCCTGAGACTCACATCCAGCGCCGTCGCCAACCGTTCCAGCACCGCCAGGGTCGGAATCGTTCCACCTGCCTCGAACCGGGCAACCGCGGACTGCGTCATCCCCGACGCCTTGGCGAGTTGTGTCTGACTCCAACCCCGGCGCTCACGAAGCTCCCGAACGGAACGACCGAGCTCGAACGCCAGGCGCGCCGCGTCGTACGCCTCAGCAGCACCAGGCTCAGCCATCCGCCGCTCCCGCATGGCGGCCCAACCGACACCTTTGCTCATGACCTAGCCCTCCTCGTCCAGTACGTCGTGCGCCTCGTCGATGCAACGCGCCAACGCTCGGCGTGCCCTGTCGATCTCCCGCTCGTCTCGCATCCGCGTCTTGTGGAAGACCGTCAGCAAGATGATCCTTCTGTCGGTCGCGATCCAGTAGGTGATCCGACCGCCCGCCGCTCGAGGTGGAACCGCAACTCGCGCAGCTTCCGATCAAGCTGCTTCGTGTAGGGCTCCCCCAGCAGCGGCCCTTGTTCAGCCAGCAGGTCGACGTAGAACGCCGCGTGGGCAAACTCAGCGATCGGTAGGCTCTCCAGCCACTTCTCTACCTCCGGCTCTAGCTCGACAGCACCCCAGGCCATAGCAGCGATGCTATACCAAAGGTCGCCGGAAGACAGCACAACCTCCACCACGCCAGGCACCGCCCAGGGCAGCGGTTCGCGCAATGCCAAATCACAGCGACACAACAGCAGGTCACGGACTTGGTGGGCCGGAGGTACCACCATGCGAACCACACCGCCACGATCGCCGGCGACCCCTTGCCACTGGATCGGCGCGGTTCGCAGCGCTGCCAGCCCAGCCAAGGAGTGGCTGGCCGTCGTGGCCCCGGCGGAGGCAGCCCGGACCTGACCCGACCCGGGAAGGAGACCTATGAGCGGTAGGCGTCGCACCGGTGACGTATCGAGTGGATCTCCACGACTCGTTTCGCCTCGTTGATCCGGTAGACGATCCGGTAGGTGCCACGCCGGGCGGCGTGGAAGCCGTCGAAGGGTTCGTCGGACCATCTGACGAGGATCCCCTGCCAGACTTGTACAATTTATTGTACGTAACGTTTGGGAGGCAGCAGCATGCGCACCGTTCCCTACTCAGAAGTCCGGCAGAACCTGGCCAAGATGCTCGACCATGTCGTGGACGACGCCGAGGAAGTGGTGGTCACCCGCTCCGGCCGGGAGGCCGCGGTCATCATCTCGCTGCGCGAGTACGAGTCGTTGAAGGAGACGGCCTACCTCATGGCCAGCCCCGCCAACGCGCGCCGCCTGAATGAAGCCGTCGAAGAGCTGCGCAACGGGGGTGGGGAGATGCACGACCTGATCGACCCCGACGCCAGTTCAGGCGAGGCGTCGGCAGCGTGAAGGTCCAGTTCGCCGGCCGAGGCTGGGAAGACTACCTGACCTGGCAGCGAGATCGTCAGATGCTCAAACGAGTGAACGCCCTGATCGAGGACATCCGACGCAACGGCCACCAAGGCATCGGCAAACCGGAGCAGCTCCGGGGCAACTGGGCGGGATTCTGGTCGAGGCGCATCGACCAGGTACACCGCCTCGTTTACCGGATCATGGACGACACAGTGCAGATCGCGCAGTGCCGCTACCACTACGAATGAACTACCGGGCCACTCCAACCTCACGGCCACCCGACCGCCGCTCGGCCGATCGGTGCCGGCCCCGCACCCTCCGAATCTCGGGCAAGCTCGCGAATGCACGTGAGACGTACGGAACCGCTGTCGCTCTGCGCCTAGTGACTGCCCCGTCCGCTTGGGCTGGCCCGGTGCTTACGCCGGAAGCCAGCTCCTTGACCTCTACCATGTCGCCGGTCTTGACGGCCCCTGCGCCGCTGCGCACCAAACTGCACGTCGTCACCACCCGCCTGCACGAGGTCGAAGCGCTGCTACGCCAGGCCAAGGCAGAGAACGAAACTCTCCTCGGAGAGCTCGTCCAACTGCGGCGCAAGCAGAACCGCGCAGGCGCCACCTGAACCCGCCGGCAGCCGCATCCCAACCCAGAAAGAAATCCTGATGTTCGTCCACCGCCTGACCCAGCCCGTCGACGTGTTCGACGGGCTGACTCCGCTACCAGACTGGCTTCGCCACGCTTCTGATCACGAAGCTCGGTGGGCACTACAGGCGGTTCTCGCGCTCGCGGACGCCGCATCCGAGGTTGGCTGGCGCGGCGACATGCGCCACCTCCCCTCGGTCGGTGTCCTGCTCACCCCACCCGACACCACCCCCTACCTGGTGTCAAGCAGGACGACACCGGAACCACGTTCCTGATCACCGCCGCCGATGCCGCCGGAATCACCGCCAGCCTGAGCACCCGGGTCGCGCCCCGCGACATCGGCGCGTGGACGCATCCGACCACCGACGACATCGCCACCATCACAGAGCATGCCGTCCAACCGACCAACCGCATCAAGCAGGAACCCGCGTTCTGACCGTCGCAATGTCTGGTAGGCCGCAAGCGCTTCGCGACATGTCGAAACTGACGGAGAAACCCACGTCAGGGCCGGCTCAGCTTGCAGTGGAAGGAAGGGCCGCCGTAGTGGTTGCGCTCGGCGCAAGTTGGAAGTGCCAGATGATCTGACTCGGTGTTCCGTCCCAGGCGGCGCCGGCTGCCGCCGGGACGATCCCCAGCAGCGACCAGGGCCAGGCATCCCACGATCCTGTCGCGATCTCCCCGGGCATGTCCTCGCTGGCATCGCCGGACATCCGAGGCTCCTCGCAACGCCGTAGCTGCAGGCCCAATGGCAAGGCAACGCACAGATAGTCACTGGCCCGATGGCGGAACGCCGGCAGCAGCCCAGGAGCGCCTTCGGCAGAACGTACTCGCGGCACTGACCCCAATGCCACGAGCTCGTGGTGCACGTCCGTGATCACCAGATGGCCGCCAGGACGCAGGACCCGGGCGAACTCGGTGATCGCCCGGCCGACATCGGGAAGATGGGTCAGCGCCAACGCACACACGATGACGTCGACGTGGTCATCGGGTATGGGAAGCTTGTGTAAGTCTCCCTGCCGCAATTCGGCGTTCGGAACGCGCGTACGAGCGTGCGCCAGCATTTCCGGGGAGCTGTCGACGCCGATGACCCGGTGGCCCTGTCTGTCCAGGTACTCGGTGTATCTGCCGGTGCCGCACGCCGCGTCCAAGGCGACGCCCGGAGGCAGGGAGCCGAGGATCTCGTGCACGATGGGCTCTTCGATCTCGAACAGCCCGTTACCTGGTTGATCATAGGTCGCCGACCACACCTTGTAACCGTTTACGGTGTCGACGTGCGCCGCGGTGACTCCGACACCGTTCAGCGATGGGCTGTCCAGAAGGCGCCGGACCTCGCTGACACGCGCTTCGATGAAGTCCCGGTCGAAGTCGCCGGCGAAGGCACGCAGCAACGCCACGCCCTCCAGCCCCAGTGTGTAGGCGAGCGGGTGCTGATATGCCACCACGCGACCGTAGCGACGACACGCGGATCGGACTATCCAATTTCCTCACGGCCCCGCTCTACGACTGGCCCTTCACGACCCGGCCACCGCCCAGACGGGGAAGCATAGTGATAGAAATCAATGTATGCCGGAGGTGCCACCATGCGAACCACCCCGCGACGATCGTCGGTGACCCGCTTCCACTCAGGTTGGCCGGCCCAAGGGCGTCAGGCCGACGATCCTCGGGCGGCCGCCGTCACGACACCGCGAGCAGTCGGAACTCGCAGCGGACGCCGCTGGCCTTGGCGAGCCGGCCATCACCGGTCACGAGTGGGCAGGCCAACAGCTCCGCCGCCGCGACGTAAGCCGAGTCGTACGCGGTGACATTGCCCCGTAACTGCCACATCCGGCCAAGCAGCATCGCGACGCCAACCTCGTCGATGACCAACGAGGGCAGGGTGTCGATCGCCTCCTGAGCCCGAGCAAGGCCCAACTTCCCACCGAGGACCTTGCCTCTGATCACCGACATGACCTCGACCATAAGATGGCCCGGCGCGGCCCAGTGCGGATCTCCGGTCAGCTCCGCCCGCGCCGCGTCGCCGACCGGCCCGTCGTCGACCAGGGCATCGGCCAGAACCGACGCATCCACGACGATCATGCCGCGCTTCCCCATGGTCCGCGCTGCTCCCGCTGGTCATTCAACTCGGCCGCGCTCTCCCCCGGCAAGGAGCGAGCACCGTCCGACCGGCCGGCGAAGCCATCAAGGGCCGCGGTGTTGCGCAGCCGCCGAGCCTGCGTTTCCACCAGATCCAGCAGGTACGCCTGGAGTGACTGCCCGCGCGCCTTGGCCTGCGCCGCCAGGGCGTCTCGTACCTCTTCCGGCACGTCCCGAATCTGGAGAGCAACCATGCATTCATTATGCATGCAGCATCACCCGCTCGCCGGAAGACTCGAAGCTTCGATCAACCGATTCGCATGACGACTGCGGCATAGCCAAGAACCGCAGGTCAGGGAAGTCCGTGGGCCGGAGGTACCACCATGCGAACCAGTCGGTGATCATCGCCGGTGGCCCACTACCGCTGCGAACGGGCCGGCCAGCCCAATGAAGCGCGATTCCAGACGTGGCCCTAGAAGCGGTAGGCGTCGCGTCGGTGGCGGATCGAGTGGATCTCCACGACACGCTTGGCCTCGTTGATCCGGTAGATGATCCGGTAGGTGCCGCGGCGGGCGGAGTGGAAGCCGTCGAAGGGTTCGTCGAGTGGTTTGCCCGCCCGATAGGGGTTGACCGCTATCGCGTGCTGGATGGTCTCCGTCGCCGCGACCGCGACCTCCAGCGGCAGGTCCTCGTGCAGGTTGCGGCGGGCCTGCCGCGAGAACATCACCGTGTACGGGCTGGCCTCGCCCGTGTCGTCCCGCCGCCCGCCTTGCGACGGCATCAGGCCGCCCTACCGCGACGCCGTTCCAGCTCGGCGCGAACCTCGTCCATCGAGAACGTGTCGCCGTCCGCGAAATCCTCCCGCGACTGGCGCAGATCCGCGAGGGCCTCGTCGTCGGAGAGCAGGTCGAGCGTCTCCCGCATCGACTCGTACTCGGCGACCGAGATCAGCATCACGTCGGCGCGGCCGTTCCTGGTGATCGTGAAGTGGTCGTGTTCCCGAGCGACCCGGTCGGCAAGCTCGGCGATCCGGGCCTTGGCTTCCGTGATCGGAATGGTCTCCATAGCGACCATTCTAGCGACTGGTCAGAATTCTGGCCACGTTATTCGCCCCGCCCCCGAGGCGGCGAGCTGTCCGGGGCTGCGGCGTCGAGCCGCGATACCAGCACACGAGATATCGGCCGTGGCCTGCGGCTTCGCCGCACTGGCCCCTCCGTTTGGGTATCCGTCTGAGGTGGGCCGGAGGTACCACCATGCGAACCACACCGCCACGATCGCCGGTGACCCACTACCGCTGAGTTTGCCCAGCTCACGCGGATCGGGCGGTGCCCAATGAACCCGGCCCGACCGACCGAACCGCCGGTGCGGTTCGCCGACGCGGAACAGATCAACCCGTTCCAACTCCTTCTCGATCTTCATGACCATGCCGTGGCTCGGACGCCGGAATCCGGACGTGTTGCTGTCCTGGCGGAGTTGGCGTTGTCCGCTGCGGTGGTGTCCTGGTGGACTCGCTGGCAACCCTCAATGATCCACACCGCGCTGCGGGCGGGCGCGGACCTGACGGACATCGCGAAAGCGACCGGTCTCGACGCGAGCGACGTCCTCCGGCGGTGGCGGCGATGGGCTGATGTCCAGACGCGGCTGGACATCGGCGGACGTCCGTCCATGGACCCCATCGAGGTCCGGGCCGTCGAGCGGCGGCTCGGGCTGGGGGTGGTTCGGTGACGCCGACCCGGCTTGCCCGAGACGTGAGCACGGTGGCGGTTGCCGGGATTGCTGCCTGGTCGTCGTGGAGTCACATGGTCGCCGTGGCGTTGAGGTTCGGTGAGCGTCCCGAGGTCGCCTACGTGCTGCCGCTGTCGGTCGACGGGATGCTGGTTGTCGCGTCGGCGGCCATGGTCGAGGACAAGCGCGCCGGCCGGAGGGTGCGCTGGTCGGCCCGGACGGCGTTCGCGGTCGGGGTGGCGGCCAGCGTGGCGGCGAACATCGCCGCCGCTGAGCCGAGCCTCGGCGCGCGGATCGTGGCGGCATGGCCGGCGGTGGCGCTGCTGCTGGTCGTGGAGATGCTGACCAGAGCGCAGCCGGCCTCGGGCAACGACCACCGAGCTTCGAACACCGCCCAGCCGCCTGTCTCTGACGCTGCGTCTGCGTCGCCACTGGTGTCGCTTCCGTTGGAGGTTGTGACCGAGATGAAGGAGGCGCAGTTGGCTGGGGCCGTCGACGGTCCGGCGACGAGCCAGGTGTCGGCGCCGCTCCGGCGGTGAACCTCACGACGCAAGCGGGTGACGGGACGCGCGGAGCGGACAGCAGACGTTGTAGCCCGGCTGCGTGCCGAGTGTCCGCAGGCCAGCCCGGCGGAGTTGGCTCTGGCCGCCGGCGTGTCCGAACGTCATGTCCGACGCCTTTCGGGCGGAGGAGCCTGAGGACGCACAGCCAGCAGAGAATTCTTCTTGATGATGCCGATGACCTATGGCGGCCTCCCGAGTTCCGTTGCCCTATCTCGTCTGTCAACGCCGGCTGAACTTTGACCCCTCTGTTCCGGCCGAATTTTGACCCCCTCGTTGGTTGTTGATGTTCAGTCGTTGGTCTTGCTGGCTGCGGGAACGCGGCCGAGGTCACGGTCTTTGAGCCGGTAGCTGTCGCCCTTCATCGAGATGACTTCGGCGTGGTGGACGAGGCGGTCGATCATGGCTGCGGCAACGACGTCGTCGCGAAGACCTCCCCCCAGCGGCCGAAGGGCTTGTTGCTGGTGACGATCAGCGAGGCTCGTTAGTAGCGGTTGGACACCAGCTGGAAGAACAGGTTCGCCGCTTCGGCTTCGAACGGGATGTAGCCGACCTCGTCGACGATCAGCAGCGGGATCCGCCCGAGCTTCACGAGCTCGTCTTGCAGACGGCCAGCGTGATGGGCATCAGCGAGACGCGACACCCACCCGGCGGCGGTGGCGAACGCGACCCGGTGCCCGGCCTGACAGGCCCGGATCCCCAGGCCGATAGACAGGTGCGTCTTGCCGGTGCCGGGCGGGCCCAAGAAGACGACGTTCTCCTTCGACGCCACGAAGTCGAGGGTTCCCAGGTGAGCGATCGTCTCCCGCTTCAAAGAGCGCTGGTGCTCGAAGTCGAACTCCTCCAGGCTCTTGCGGGCCGGGAACCTCGCGGCCCGGATGCGTCCTTCCCCGCCGTGGGCTTCGCGGGCGGCGACCTCGCGTTGCAGGCAGGCGGCGAGGAACTCCTCATGCGTCCACGACTCGGCCCGGGCCCGCTCCGCCAGGCGTTCCACCGACGCGGCCAGGGACGGCGCCTTCAAAGCGCGGGTGAGGAACGCGATCTCCGAGGTGACGTTGCGGCTGGTCTTGGCGGCCATCACGCAGCCACCTCGTCCAGGCCGAACAGGCGGTCGTAGTCGCTCAACGGCCGGCGTTCGACCTGGGCGTCAACGGCGGTCCTCGGGGTGCGTTGGACGGCGACGTGCAGGTCCGCGGCCGCTTGCCGGTGAGCAGGGTCGGTGATGCTCTGATGGCTTGCCCAGCAGCGGTCATGCCGGGCCACCACCCGACCGTCGCAGAACACCGTCACCTGGTCGCAGTCGGCGCTCACCTCAACCCGCCGGCCAACCACCGACGGGTGCACCGAGTAGTCGTTGCCGTCCAAACGCACGTAGTGATCGCGGGGCAGCCGGGTGGCCTGCCGCCAGCCGACCACCGGCGCAACCGGCGGCAGTGACAGCATCGCGGCCCGGTCGCCGTCCCACCGGTCCAGCGGGCGGCAGCCCAGCACCCGGTGCTGGCGGCTGTTGCCCGCACCAGCCACTCGGTGAGCTGGACGTTGAAGTCGCCGGGTGAGCCGAAGCGGCGTCCGGGCAGGAACGACGTCTCCAGATAGCCGTTGGCCCGCTCCACCAAGCCCTTCGACTCGGGGTCCGCCGGCCGGCACTGGATCACCTTGACGCCGAGAGTGCCGCGGAAGGCGTTGATCGCCTCCGTCAACTGAGGCCGCCCGGCCCGCCACTGCCCAACCGCGGACTCGTTGTCCCACACCAACGCCTTGGGCACCCGCCCCCACCCGGAGATCAACATCCAGTGCCCCACCAGCAGGTCCGGCGACTGCCTAGTCGGGATCATCACCGCTGACAGCCACCGCGAATACCCGGACAACATCACCAGCACCGGCGGCCGGCCGACCTGCCCGAACCCCAACGACGCCACGTCCGCCGGCGGGAACCACAGATCACACTGCGCCAGCTCACCGGGCAGATACTCCGTCCGCTGAGCCGGGTCCGGGCGGCGTCAGCTCGACGCGTAGATTCGTCTTCTGTTTCTCCTGCCGCCGTCCCGACTCCTCCCGCAGCAGCGCGACGTGCAGGGCGGACAGCTCCGGTGCGGGGTCGACGCCCAGCGCGTCGGCCAGGGCTTCTCTCGTGCGCTCGTACACCAGCAGCGCCTCGGTGTCGCGGCCGGCCGCCACCAGGGCCCGCATCAGCGCGGCGACGAGCCGTTCCCGCAACGGGTGTGCGGCCACCAGGTCGCTCAGTTCCGTGACCAACTCTGCCCCGTGACCGAGCCTGATCTCCGCGTCGAACCGGTCCTCCAGGGCCGTCAGGCGCAGCCTCTCGAGCCGGGTGACCGCCGCGTGCAAGGCCGCACTGTTCGGCAGACCGAAGTCCTGCATGGCGGCGCCGCGCCACAGTCCGACCGCCTCGCGCAGCAGCCGTACCCGCCGTGAATCATCGTCGCCGAGCCGGCCCGCGGCGATGAGTCCTTCGAACCGTACGGCGTCGACGGCGTCGGGTTCCACCATCAACCGGTAACCGTCCCTTTGTCCCTCGACCCATCCCTCCGGCAGCGCCTTGCGCAGCCGGGAAACCAGGCGGTGCAGGGCGTTCGTCACGTCGGAGGGTGGGTGTTCACCCCAGATCCAGTCGATGAGCGTTGCCTTGGGGATCACACGACCAGCTTCGAGCGCGAGGGCGATCAACAGCCCGCGCAGCCGCGCGCCCGGCACGTCGGCGAGGGCGCCTTCGTCCGTACGGACCTCGAACGGCCCGAGCATCCTGATCTTCACTCGGCGGATCCTGCCATGGGTGACGGGCGGGCATCCACGGTGTTCGTCTCTCGACATCGCCCCCGTACGTCGACCTCCTGCCGACCGGATGTACGACCCTGACGGCCCGGGCCGAGCTTTGGAGATGTGGACAGGGTTCCGGCGAAGAGGTGCGGTCAGGGCGTCCGGGTTTCCCAGACCGGTCGCTCAGGCTCGTCGTTGTGCAAGGTGACGCTCGCGCGCCGGGTCGGGTGGACCGTGGCGAAGTAGAGCTGTTGGGAGGGTTGGGAGAGGATGTAGCATTCGCGCCAGCGTCGTTCGACGTCGGCCCGCGACGACACCCGGCGCTCTCGGATCACGGCACGTTCCACGGTCCTGTCGAGTGCTGTCGACACGAAGACGCGCAGGTCCCACCGATCGATCAATTCCGGGCGCAGGAGGAAGACGCCGTCGAAGATCAGCACGGCGTCGGCGGGGGCGGTCGTGACCGGCGGGGACAGCGCGACATCCTCGGTACGGTCGTAGACCGCCGATTGGAAGCGTCCATCTCCGCCCGGGCCGAGCGGATCGAGCAGGACCCGGTTCAGCGCGTCGTGGTCGTGGGTGTCGTGGTAGCAGCCCTCGGCCGAGTACTCGCCGCGCGGATAGCGCTGCGCCCGAGGGAAGAGAATCGTCGATCGTGGCCCGGATGACGCCGCGGCCCCGTCCGCGCAGGACCACCGCCAGCTCGTCGGCGAGGGTGGTCTTGCCGACGGCGGGCGGGCCGTCGATGGCGACCCGCGTCGGGTGTGCGACGGCCACGGACCCGACCGCCTCAGCCAGGCGGGCGAGCAGCTCGTCGCGGGTGTGCCTTGCACCATGTCCCGCCCCGTCCTGATCTCGCGAAGGCCGCCGCGTCGGGCCGGCCCTGTGCGGGCCAGCCTTGCACGCCTGCCGATGCTTGAGGTTCGGCGTCTCATCACGCGGAGGTGGAGGCGCACCGTCATGGCAGCCGTTCAGCCGCGACCGGGCGCCTCTCCACTTCTGCCGGGCGGGTTGCGCTCAGGCTGGGAAGCCGACACCGCAACCAGTTGGGTTCCGCCGTTGCGAGAACGGTACCGATGATGCAGATGACGACGGAGACGCTCCACGCCCCGATCGAATCGATGGGGTAGGCGGGGATGGCCCAGATATAGACAGCGCCCTTCGCGTCACGGGTAGCCAGTGACATCGCGATGAAGAGCCCCATTGGTGCCGCCCAGGCGACTTGGCGGCCGATGAGGGGCACCGCCGCAAGCCCGACTCCCGTCCAGAGAAACAGCCCTCGTAGCGCGAACAGGATGACGTGATGCTGGTGGTTGATGGCCAGGGCAAGGGCCAGCAGCACTCCGGCGATCACCAGCAGGGCCCCGATCTGTGCGACCTCGAGACGACGCAGGCTGCGTGCGGCCCGCATCTCCATGTCGTTCATGTCGCTGTGCAGTGCGGCAACAACGAGACACGCGAGCGGCAACGGCAACAGCAGGGCACCGAGCAGCGGCGCATTGGGCTGGCCCGACAGTTGTGGCACATCAACAGCCTGTTGCCCCCAGATTGCCCCCGGAGCCGCGGCGACGACCATCACGGACAGGATCATGGTGAGCCGACGAGGCTTCAGGAAGTTCTTGACCTGCACCAAGTCAGGCGTCACAGTATGGCCCTTCCAGGGTGCGGTAGAAAGCCGCGATGGTCGCCCTCTGCTGGCCGTCGGGCATGCTCCTGAGCTCTGTCGCTTCAGCCAATCTGGCGGCCGGCAAGCGCTGCGCGACGATCGGTCCGGCACTGCCGACCAGTATCCAATCCATGACCCGGATCCACGCTTCCGTCCACGCCCGCGGCCGTGGTGAGTCGTAGGACTTACAGGTTCCGAAGGGCGGAAGCATCTGCACGGTCATCATGTACGCGGTCGAGAAGTCGGTGATGCCGAGCGGGAACCCGTCGTCCTGGCCGGTGGGCGAACGGCGCAGTCCCTCCTCCACGAAGGTGATCGCGGTGACCGGCTTCGGCGCCATCGCCGTGGCTGCGGCGATCCGTTCGGCGAGGTCCAAGGTATGCGGGAGGTACTTGCGGTTCTCCGGCCAGACGCACACCCGTATGTCGGTTCCGGCGCACAGCGGCTCTGGTGGAGCTTCTCGGGGGCGGGAAACCGGCCCCGCAGCGGCGACACCAGCGAAGGCAAGGGTGCCGACGAGCACCGCGACGAGTGCGGTGCCCACGCGCCGGGCCGCCCGGGGCCGACGCTGCCGCTTCATGGGTGTGTCGGGCGACCAGAAGATGGCGGCGACCAGAGCGACGACCGACAGTACCGTGCGTGCGGCGAGTGCGCGTGGAGTGAGCTCCACCTGCGGCTTACCGGAGAGCACGACGAAGGAGAAGACCGGCTGAGAGGTGGTGGCGAAGACCGCGACGAGCATTCCCGCTCCGGCGACGGGTGCGGCGATCTTGGTGTGTAGGAGGCGACCAGCCAGATCACCGATGGCGGTCGCGGTGACGATCGTCGTCGCACCCAGCAGCAGATAGCTCGGCCAGATGACGATGTCGTCGGTGGCCAGGGAGGTGGTTACGATGGCGGCAAGGACCACCGCGCCGTAGGCGGCGATCACGTACGTCACAGTGGCGGCGATCCGCGTCAGCTCCACCATCTCGGGCCGGCGTGCACTCGTCGAGATGCGGTCCGTCATCCCCTGACGAGCGGCGCGGCCCGACGACCACGCGGCTGCGGCTGCTGCGGCGGCGGCGAGGAACATCACCGGTCGCTGGGCGTAGGCACTCGTCTGTGGCCAGACGCCGATCCACTCCCGGTCGAGACCGAACAACAGCGCTCCGCCCAGGACGACGAGCGGCGCGACCAACCAGCGCATCGGCGACCGGCGTAACTCGATCAGCAGGATTCCGATCACTGCTCGCTCCCATCGTTCACGCTGGCCAGCAGGGTTGTGTAGCCCCGTTCCAAGGGAGAGTCGCCGACCGCGTCAGCAGCCGCGATCGAGGCGAGCTTGTCGGGGGTGTCGAGGAAGGCAATGCGGCCCCGCACCATCACCGCGACCTCGGTGCACATCATCCCGACGTCCTCGACCAGATGCGTACTGACGATCACAGCGCAGGTGGCGGCCAACCTTCTGACCAGGAGGCGGAACTCCATGCGCTGCAGTGGATCCAGGCCGACGGTGGGCTCGTCGAGGATCACGAGCTTCGGTGTGCCGACGATGGCCGATGCGATCCCACAGCGCCGTAACATGCCGCCGGAGAGCGCCTTGAGGCGAGCGGTGGCGCGGTCGGAAAGGTCGACCATCGCCAGAGCGTCATCGACTGCGGCTGCGGTGTCCGCAGCCGGCAGCTCCCGGAGCCAGGCGGCGTATCGGATGAACTCCCGCACGGTGAAGGAGCCGTAGTAACCAAAATCCTGCGGCAGGAAGCCGATGTCCCGGCGAACCCGGCGCGCCTCCGCAACGGAACTCACCGCCGAGCCGAAGATGCATAATTCCCCCGACTGGGCGGGCACCACGGTGGCCAAGGTCCGCAGGAGAGTGGTCTTTCCCGCGCCGTTCGGACCGAGCAGACCCAGTACGCCTTTTCCAAACTGCAAGTCAAGACCTTCGATGACGCGTCGCGAACCGTAGCCTTGTCGGAGCCCGCGCGCTTCGATGGTGGCCGTACTAGTCTCGATCGTTGCCACGTGATCCATCTCCTCAATGCCGACGTCCTGAATTGAGGTGCGGCCGAGGACGGCCGCACCTCAATTCGTTCACACTACTTCCAGTCGACCCCCGCGCCGGTGGCCTTGTTCCAGCATTCGAAGGCCTTCTGCCCGCTGCCGGTCTTCCAACTGGACGTGTAGTCGCCCTGATAGTCGCATTCGACCCACAGGCGCCACGTGCCGTCCCCACCGCGACAGTCCGTCCACCCGGCGGTATTCCGATAGTCGCTGGTGCAGGTGGTCCCGTCAACCGTCTCGGTCACTGCGGCGCCGGCGGGGGCGCCAAAGGACAGGAATGCAGCTGCGGTGATGCTGGCCAGTGCCAATGCTCGCTTCAACGTGTCTCCTCGTCAGTATGATTGATCAAAGGTGTGGTCAGCGCCAACGGACATTGGCGCCCAGGACCTCGTTCCAGCACTCGTAGCTGTCGCTTCCGCCGCCAGTGTGCCAGTCGCCGGTGTGATCCACCTGCCAGTCGCATTCGACGTAGATCTTCCACGTCCCACTTCCTCCGCTGCAGTTGGTCCACGCAGCGGTTTCACGGTGGTCGGTTACGCACGTCGTGCCGTCCTGTTTCTGGGTGATCGCCGCCTGCGCCGGCGCCGCTGCCGCAATGCCTACGCCAGCGATCAACGCCGCTCCCGCGATGACAGATCCAAATCTCATGCTCGAACTCCGTTCCTTGGGGGCTGGTATTAGAAATCTTGTCACCAGCGCGCATTGCGGTTGCATATGGCGAGCACCCCGGCCGCATCAAGGCTCAGATTCATCCCCTTGGCCTCGATCCGTCAGAGGGTGTGGCTCCCTGCCTGACCGTTTTGGCTTGACCGTTTTGTCCGCTAGCCTCGATCCGTCAGAGGGTGTGGCTCCCTGCCTGACCGTTTTGGCTTGACCGTTTTGTCCGCTAGGTTTGGGTGTGGGATCGCCACGTGTCGCTGTGGGCGCGCGAGGTCT